>VGKM01000210.1 GCA_016867005.1 Candidatus Omnitrophota bacterium
TTTTAAGTATTCATACCGATAGTATTGATGCCTGTTTATCAAACGCAACCGCTGTGTTACATGGCGGCAAAATTCTGAAATAGTATCTTGATAGCCAAAATCAAGCCGAAGAAGCGATATATTGCTGCGCATATCAAGAGAAAGCAACTCTCCAAAATTACTACGGCAGGCAACAGGAATCTCAACAAGAATCTTCTCTCGGCCGCTTAGGCGAGCGTAATACATAGCACAAATAGAGATTAAAAGCCTTGGCAAAGAAATGCTTAACTCAGTACACAAATGCCTGAGTCTTTTCTTCATGGCAGCGGGTAATCTGTATTTTTGTCTATTAGATAATAGACTCTTGCCAGGGTTTCTATCTGAAAGACTTGATTGGCGATCAAAAACCCGAACTTCTTTTTCCCAAAACTCGTAATCATCAACGAATTTTTTTGATGAAAGATAGGAACTCTCTACTGCAAGAGCAGATGCAGCTACTGGCTCACACATATCATGAGAGGGTTTCAACAGGTTCGCGTAAAAATTAAATAATAATTTATCGATTTGATAAACTGAAACCCCATCAACCAAAATATGATGGTAAGATTGGAAAAAAACAAATTTTTTTTCACCTAGCTTAACAAGCTGCCAGTTAAATAAAGGGCCTTTTTCAAGATTAAAGGGCTTAAATCTTTCTACCTTGGCCCACTCAAGAAACTCTGCCTGAGGATCCGCACTTTGTGAAAAATCAAGTTCAAAAAGTTGCCATTTATGAAACGGCTCGAGATATAGCCCTGGCGCGTCTTGATTAAGCCTAATAACTGAAAATAGCGCAGGATAACAAGATAATAAAATCTGAACCGATCTAGAAAATATGTCTACTTTAAAATCGCCCGTTATATCAAGATACTGAACAAGATTATAAGCGCAACCTGATTTATCTAGCAATTGACCAAAGTATATTCCTCTCTGAGCAGCCGTTAAAAGCGCAATGTCTATTTTATCTTTTAACATTTCGCTCTCGAATAGTTATAAAAAAATATTTTCAAATATCTCTTCATCATCTGCTCACTCATAAGAGCTAGATGTTTTGACTATTTACCCCTTAAGTCATTGGCCATAGAAACAATCTATCTTGATTATGGTAGAGCTCAAAAGAAATCTCATCTCCTTTTTTAACTGGAACCTCTTTTGGAAAAATATGAATATGAGGCCACCAACAAGATTTTTGAGGAAGTCTATTTTCAAACACAAGACCATCACCAAAATCAAGATGAAGCCAACGCATTAATGCCTCTGCATTTCCATCATGATTAGCTAATGCCCGAAAACTACTAGTAGCTTCTCTAGGAGCATCATGATTCAAATCGAATTTGATTAATTCAATGTCATCAGATAAAGCTTCAATTTCTGCTCCGGCTCTCCCTAAACTCAATTCAGTAGGCGTGAATCGATTGAACGGACTTAGATCAAATCCCATAACAGTTTTTGCCCGGTAATTTTGACGCAGCCCATGCTTCTTGATCAAACAACCTCGAGCGGACACAGTATGAGGCAAAAGAATTGCCTTGGGTTTTAAAATTTGGTGACGGGCATACTCTGTTAAGGGTAAAACTCGCTCGCCAAGTAAGGTATCGTCGACGATTTCAGCAACAAAAAGATCAGCACGCTCAGGGATATCCTGACCCATTTCGAGATTTAATGCATTCTTGTTGATTACTGTAATGCGATCTTGATAACCGTTTTTGCTAATAATCTGACGAGCGATTTCCGCAACATCAGGTTGTATTTCACAAGTATAAACGTGACGAGCGCCTGCCTGAACTGCTAGCATTGATAAAATGCCAGTTCCTGTGCCAATTTCAAAAACAATCATATCTGGCTTGACATACCGCCTCAGAGCCTCAGCATAAGCCTGAAGTCGGATAGCATCATCAATAATGTCAAAATGCCAAACAGGGGCCTCAATTCGATCCACCCATTCTGTTAAGACTTTGATACTGAAATCATCATAAGCAATTTGGCGAGCGGCGCGGGCGAGTATCTCGGCATCTTCGGCCTTTTGCCCAGCCTTGAGCATCTGACTTAATTTTGCCAATTGCAAGATTGGATTTTCAGATTTCACAACATCCTTGAGCGCAAATCTTGCATCGTCACTTAACAACAGATTCTTACCCAATGATTTAAACATTTCTTCGACCTGGGACAAGCGATACTCCGCCTAAAA
>VGKM01000211.1 GCA_016867005.1 Candidatus Omnitrophota bacterium
GGACGTATTTGATATATTCCATAGAGAGGAAAAATCAAGCGGGGCGCAGATGGTGCCGGTTTATCTAAGGACGCATCCGACTCCGGCGGATAGAATGAATAATGCCAAAGCGAAAATAGAAGAACTAAAAGTTGACGGGCAGATTGATTTTAGCAAGGATTGAGGTTGTCAAAGCTGATTCATAAACTGGAGAAAAAATAACAAGGGAGGAGAAATGGACGGATTAAGCGCGGTATTAAGCATTCTGGCAAGTATCGGGCAGCTGGTGGTAATCCTTGTTTTGGCGCTTGTGCTTTTTAAGATCAGTAAATTCATAGATACTCTTTCGGAAGTAATAAAGAAATAATTTTATCTTTCAGGAGAGCCGGATGAATAAAACCTATGCCATCTTGTTGGTAGCTGTGGCCCTGTTTTTGCCTTGCGCGCATATTCAGGCAGAAAGCGGGATAGAAGATTATATCCAGTGCGGGAACGTTTTAAAAAGCGAAGGCAAATATAAAGAGGCAGTTTCTGAATATTCCCGCGCCATAAAAGAATTTCCTGACAATCCGTTTGTCTACGAGGCGTATTATCGGCGCGGGATAGTATCTACAGATTATCTAAACAATCATTCGGCTGCTGTATCCGACTGCACTAAGGCGATAAATTATAAGCCGGATAATCCGGATTATTTATATTGCCGGGCAGTTGCTAATTTCAGGAAGCAAAACTGGAATGAAGCGATAAAAGATTACGATAAAATAATCAGCATAAACCCGTCATACTCAAACGGAGAGGCATATTATGCCAAGGGTTACAGCTATTTTAAGTTATTGGATTACGGCCAGGCGATTACAAATTTTTCAAATGCGTGTAAAATCAATTCTACCTGCGCCAAATTCTTTATTGATAGAGGCGCTGCATATTATGATGTAAAAAATTACAAAGCGGCGCAAGGCGACTGGCTCAAAGCGCAAAAGTTAAAACTCGATCCCCGGGAGGAGAAGATACTTAGCGATAATTTAGGCCTTTTAGCTAAGGCCACCGGGACAATAGAGAGAGAAGAAACGGAGGTGCCGCGCAGGGCTAAGAAAATGCCCTGGGCGCAGAAACAAAGGTCGCGCACCCCTGCTGATAAAGCCCTTGCTGAACTACTGGAAGATGAAGATATAAAGAATATTTATAATGAATACAAGGAATTGTTTGATAAGGCGGAAGCAGCTGTCTCAGATAGGGCTGATCTGTCTTCTGCGGCAGATTATTTTTCCGACAGCATTATTATTGCAGTAAAGCTGAAAAATGTCCTGGGAAATAAAGGAAAATCCGCAGGGCTCGGGGAGTTTTGTGAAATAATGTCTAAAATGATGGCAAAGTATTGCAGGTCAGCAGCGGCTATAGTCAAGATCAACGAGATGGTTGACGCTGACGGGACGGGCCTTGCGGCGCTTAAGAAGCAGCTTAAAATTATAAATGAAGCAGAGGCAGCCAATTCCGAAGCCCTGGGCCTTTTCAGTGAATTGAAATGTTTGTGCCAGAGTGGAGCAATCGAGTTAGAGGCGCTTGGTTGTAATGATGTATCCTCATTGGGAAAACCGCTTCTTGAAGCAAAAGAAAAAATACTCCAGATAAAAAGCAATGCAGAAGAAATGTTAGAAAGCCAGGGCGGGAAAGCCGCCAGAGAAAAGCCATCCCCCAGGAAAAGCGCGGAGGTAAAAACGGATTTCGAAAAGCCAAAGAGCCTTTGGGAACTAATGTGGGGCAGCGGCAAAGGCCATAGCACACAAAAAGAAGAGGCCATCCCCAAAGAAGAATCACGCGATAAATACTTCCCTGATGAGGATGAGGCAGGTGATTTTGAATGAAAATAATTAATATTATCCTTATATTTTCTATCCTTTTTTTAGCCATGCCGCAGGGCTCAGAAAGCGCTTCGGAGGCGCTGGAGACAATTAAGGTGCCTGTGATTTATCCTTATCAGGTAGAGCAGTATGCGAGGGATAAATTTAAATTTGACTTGTCAAAGCTGAAGTATTCTGATGAGCGCATAAATGCGGAAGCAGCTTCTGCCGGCTGGGGGGCATTTAAAGACAACTGTGACCTGCAGGGCGCGGCATTTACAATCGGCGAAGAATGCCTCTCTATGGGTTTCTTAAAAGGAATAAATGGGATCATGGGGGAGATCGGCGGCGGGATGGTTGTGCTGCAGTTAATAATTGACCTT
>VGKM01000212.1 GCA_016867005.1 Candidatus Omnitrophota bacterium
AATTAATGAAGGACATGGGGGTAAATGTGATCCGGCTTTACCACCAGCCGTTTGAAGTGAACAAGGAATTATTGCGCGAACTTTATGATAATTACGGGATCATGGTGATCATGGGTGATTTCTTCGGTAAATATGCTATCGGCAGCGGGGCGCCGTGGAACCCGGGCACCGACTATACCAATGAAGAGCAGAAAAAGAAAATGCTTGAGTCGGTAACAAAGATGGTCCTGGAGTTTAAGGATGAGCCGTATATTCTATTCTGGCTTCTCGGTAACGAAAATGTCTACGGTTATGGTTGCAATGCCGATAAGATGCCTGAGGCATTTTTTAGTTTTGCCAATGAAGCAGCCCAGGCCATAAAGGCGATCGACCCTGAACATCCCGTTGCTATAGGTAACGGAGATATCCTTTTCCTTGATAAATTCGGAAAACTGGCGCCGGATATTGATATAGTGGGTGTTAATGCATATCGGGGTAATTATGGATTCGGTTCTTTGTGGAGGCAGGTTAAAGATGCAGCAGATATTCCGGTAGTTGTCACGGAGTACGGCTGCCCTGCCTATACTAATGGAAAGCCCCTGGAAGAAGCAGAAGCGCTTCAGGCAGAATACCATGAAGGCGCCTGGAAAGATATCGAAGATAATACGGCTTTTAAGGGCGGCCTGGGTAATTCTTTAGGCGGTATTGTTTTTGAATGGCTGGATGAATGGTGGAAACAGTACGAACCGTTTATCCACGATACAAAGGGCGTTGCGATGGGCCCGTTCCCTGACGGATATTATCACGAGGAATGGTTTGGCCTGAACTCTCAGGGCGAAGGAAAATACAGCCCTTTTTTAAGGCAGCTGAGGCAGAGTTATCATACTTATAAAAAGATGTGGAGATAAAAAAAGGAGGAATGGAAATGAAGAAAAGCAGTATTTTTGTGTTGGCACTTGTTTGCGCCGTTAGTTTTATGGCGCCTGCATTTGCCGAGGAACAGGCAGGAGAGAGTAAAGAGTTTGTAGTGTACGCGGACAAAAAATCACCGGGCAACCATTTTATCCCTTCGGGATGGATGGGGGACTCCGGAGATGTCAAGATGAACGACCAGTCAATGACAAATCCGCACACCGGCACCACAAGCATTGAATTCGGATATTCCGGGAAAAAATCCCAGGGGCAGGGATGGGCAGGTGTTTATTGGCAGAATCCCGCCAACAACTGGGGCTCCAAAAAAGGCGGATATGATTTAACCGGGATGACCAAACTCACCTTTTGGGCCAGGGGCGCAAAAGGCGGGGAAGTGATCCAGAAGTTTGTAGTCGGAGGGGTTAAAGGCAGTTACCCTGATTCAGCGACGGTTGAGATGGGCCCGGTTGAGCTGACCGATACATGGAAACAATATTCGATTAATTTAGCAGGCAAAGACCTTACTTATATCAGCGGCGGTTTTGGATGGGTGACTACAGCTGATTTAAATCCGAACGGCGCAACATTCTTTATCGATGATATCAAGTATGAGGCGGATACTGCTATGAAACCGGAAGGCCGCAAACAGCAAAGCATGCCTTTTTATGTTTATTCGGATGCATCAAGCCCAAAAAACCATTTTATCGCATCGGGTTATATGGGTGATTACAGCGATGTAAAGTATGATGGCAGGTCGGCAGATGACCCTTACTTAGGCGATACCTGCATCAAGTATGTTTATAACAATAAAGCCACCCAGGGGTCTCGCTGGGCAGGTGTTTATTGGCAGAATCCCGCCAACAACTGGGGAACCATTGACGGCGGATATGACCTTTCAAAGGCAACTCAGGTCAGTTTTTGGGCAAGAGGTGCCGCTGGAGGAGAAAGAATCGAAGAGTTTAAGATCGGCGGGATCATGGGGGAATTTTCCGATTCAGATACAGCAATGATCGGCCCTGTGATTTTAAATAAAGAATGGACGCAATATACAATTGACTTAAAAGGCAAAGACGCATCTTATATTATCGGAGGTTTTTGCTGGGCAAGCAATCTGGATGCTAATCCTGAAGGCGCGACATTCTATCTTGACGAAATAAAGTACGAATAATAATTAAATCAGGGACGGTTCTCGAAGAGAACCGTCCCTGTACGCTTATGAAACATATCTTTAAATCCCTTGTTTTATCTTTCCTTATTTTTCTTTTGGCTATGCCTCTTTTTGCCAAGAGCAAGAAGCCGG
>VGKM01000213.1 GCA_016867005.1 Candidatus Omnitrophota bacterium
GCTTATATTGCAGGACTGCTTTAAAAATACAGCCATTGTTATATAGCAGCATGGATAAAACTACTTATAATAAAATGCGTGAATCAGGCCAGGGCGTTTTTAACAATGAAGGACAATGTGTCGCATACTATACAAAACTGGAGAATGATGCAACCGCCGCCTGGAGAAGGAAGGGTGAAAGCCCTGAGAGGATCAAGCAGGGGCTGGATGCTTTCAGAAAAATATTCAAGATGGCGTTGACCCGCGATGGGTGTAAGAAGTTCTATGGCGGCTTTATGGGCGGGCTTTATGGTTTATCAAAATCAGCAGGGGAGAACGAAGCGGAAAGAGAAGCAAATTTCCAGCGCGCAAGAAGAGAAATGATGAATAAAATGGAAGGTATCTGCAACAAGCTTCCTGAACGCCTGGATTGGTAGATGAAAAAACACAAATTCATCCTCTCTTCGGCCATTGTATTTTTTTGCGTGTTTTCTGTTTGGTTTGGGGCCCGGATCGTTGGGCTATCCCTTATAAAAGAAAGATTAAGCGATCTTTTCCCGCAGAGTATAATCACTATCGAAAAATGCAATTTTGCTCCCTTGGGGCGCCTTACTTTTAAGAATATAAAAATAAAAAAATCCCCTGTCTATGAAATAACCGTAAAAGAGGCAGGAGCGGCCTATAGCCTGCCGTCATTATTTAAGTTCAATATCCCGCTGGCTTACCTTCACGATGTGCATATTTATCTCAATTCTTCAAAGAAGATCATCCCCGAATTAATTAAATACGCCAGAATCCGTTCGCCGGGGGTTTTTTCCTTAGGGGCGATTGAATTAAAAGATATAAAGGTCCAGGCTAAATCGGTGGATTTAGCTGCATCGGGGAATTTCTCGGCAACATTCAACCTGTTGGATGATTCATTGGATCATTGCTGTATAAACGCGGAGTCATTGCGTATTAATAACATTCAGTCAAAGAACCTTTATTTTTGCGCAAAACAAAAAAAGCCGGGCGGGATATTTTCTGTAAAAGAATTAATGCTGGATAAAGCCAGGCTTAAAAATGTCCAAAGCAGCGTTAACTTGAACGGCAGGAAATTATCTCTCGTTAATTTATCGGGAGAAATTTTTAGGGGAGTTGTAAACGCAGAATTGAACCTGAACACTAGCCAATGGGATAAATTTGACGGAAACCTTAAATTCAAAGGGCTGGACCTGGAGGATTTTGTCGGAGGATTCGAATTGGAGAAGAAGTTTATGATGAGCGGTAAAATAGGAGGGTCTCTTGAATTAGAAGGCGCAGGGGCGAAATTGAACATTATTTCCGGAAAATTTGATACCGAAGCCCCGGGAGGCACGCTGGTTATAACAGATACCGCTTTTTTAGAAAAATTGTCCGAAAGAACAGGGCAGTCGTTCAACATATTGGTTGAAGGTTTTAGAAACTATCATTATAATGTGGGTAGCATTAACCTGTCTATTGATAAAGGGGATCTAATTTGCGATACTAGATTAGACGGGAAGAATGGAAAACGCAATTTGACTATTGTTTTGCATGATTTTAGCTTAGAGAGGGGGAGGAGCGATGATTAATGTAGCCATGCTGTTATTAGGTTTAATTTTCAGCTTAGGGTGCGCAAGGGTTGAAGTACAGGCGCCTAAGGAACCGATTAAAGTGGATATTTCTATGCGCCTTGATATTTATCAGCATGTTGAGAAAGATATTGATGCCATTGAAAGCATAGTTTCAGGCGGCAAAGAAAAACAAAGTTTCCTGGATTATTTTATCAGCAATGCCTATGCCGAAGAGGGCTTAAGCTCGGAAGTCGAACAGGCAGCGCTGCGAAGGCGCGACAGGCTTTCTGAGCTATCCGCCTGGCAGAGTAAAGGCGTAATCGGAGAGAATAAAAGAGGTTTTGTAGAAATTGTAAAACAAAGTTCCGCGGATCCTTCTCTGGGGCAATTGGTAAATCAGGAAAATAGTGACCGCAGGATAATCTATGAGTCATTAGCGAAGAAAAATAATACTACCGTCGGAGAGATCGAGAAATTATACGCACAGCGGCTGCAGAGCGGCGCGCCTGCGGGTTGCCCGATAGAAGCCATTGATCAAACAACCGGAAGCTATCAGTGGAAGATAAAATAAGCCAGGGGAATCCGGTTTCGGTTAATATCAGGAAGTTCCAAAAGGAAGACAGGGATAC
>VGKM01000214.1 GCA_016867005.1 Candidatus Omnitrophota bacterium
GGGCAATTTGTCATTCTTTACAAAATAGGTATTGCCTTTTAACAGTATCTCTCCCGGAATAAGTTTATTGCGCAATCTAAGAAAATAATCCCGGCAGGCGCTACCGCAGCCCTGGCCATCTTGTATTCTTCTTTTATGCCCGGGTAAACAGCTCGACGGACAAAACCTCGTGGTGCTTATATAGGCAAAAGGGGTATATAATGAGGCCGGTATTACGGGAGCCTGCCTGACTATCCCTTGAAGGAGATTGTCTATTTCTATCCTTGATATCTTTTCTTCAAGTAAATATTTGCTAAAAATTAAAGAGTCCGCCTGGGCACACTTGAAGATAGAGCATGACCCTCCGGGCATCTTCTTTTTTAGAGAAATGATCCTCGGACATCTTCTTTGCTTAACCAGCAGGCGTCCCAAGGCGATATTGTTAAAAGAAAATTCCCCCTTTAAAACCTCTATAACTCCCCAATCATTAGCTACGATCTCAAGCCCTTCCATGTTTTTCGTAAGGAAACTAAAAAGCGCGCGCAGCTGGCTAATCCCTTTATCAGTAACAAAGGGGGTAACGAAAGTAAACTTCATTCTTTTTTCTACGGCAATATCACAGGCGCCTGCTAAGCTATCCAAAGAAGGGATTCGATTCTGGCAGAACTCATTCCCATAATAAATCCGGGAAAATCCTTCTCGGATAAATTTTAAATCCCTGTCTGAAGAAATGAATATTGCTTTTTCCATTTTTTATTTAATATTCTTTAATATGCCGTGGTAAGCGAGATGTTCTAAATATATTTGTTTCTCTTCTTCGTTTATCCACCGGCCAGCCTGTTTACTGAGTATTTTCAAGGCGATCATCGCCGTCATTCTCGGATAAAAAACAAACTGCAGGTACAACTTATGCCTGTTAAACAAATTCCGGATGATCCTCTTGGGATGGTACGCCCAAGCAAGATGTATAAAAAGCTGCAGTAAGCGCAGCCTTTCTTTACTGTAATAAGCGCTTTTGACTACGGGTGAAAAATAAGTATACGACCTGTAATCCCAATTTTGAATTAACCCGTTTTCTTTAAATTCATTGAACATCTCGGTTCCGGGCAAAGGAGTGATAAAAGAGTGAGTCAGCTTATTTCCTCCCAGTTCCTGGGTATTTTTCAGAATACTCCTGTACGCCCCCCTACCTTCTCCTGCCAACCCCCAAATAGTAAAAACATTTATTATGGGTATTTTCGATTTCTTTAATAAATAAAAGGCTTCTTTTATCTGGGCGATATTCTGGTTCTTTCTTAATTTTCCCAAAGAATTGTCGGAATAACTCTCTACTCCTATTCTAACCGTAGAAAGCCCCGCCCTGGAGTATTGCTCCAGCATGCCCCTATGCTCAATTATACTGTTCACCCTTGTCATTACGCTAAAATTTATTTTAATTTTCCTTTTTAAGATTTCTCTTAAAAAAGCGGAGTTTCTTTCTCTGTTAAAGAAAAAATCGGTATCACCGATTATAAAATTCTTTTTCCCATATTCGCTGTTTAAAATCATAAGCTCCTCCGCCATAAGGAACGGGCTCCTGCTTCTTTGACGATGGCGCCACATAATCGGCTCGGAACAGAAAGCGCACCGGAAAAAACACCCTCTGCTAAAAGTCACTCCTGTAGTATCATGCGGGTTTCCGTAAAACTCATATGCCTTATACTTCCTGACAGGCACCATGGAATAATCGGGCATCGGCAAATTGTCCAAATCGTCCATAAGCTCCCTATGCCCGGTAAAAATAAATTTTTTTTCATTTAAATATGCAATCCCTTTGACCCTGGCAACCTCCTTATCCGTTTCTTTCCGTTCCAGTTTTTTTATTAATTCAAGAAGCGTTATTTCACCCTCACCGATTATCGCATAGTCAATACAACCGGCTATCCTGAGCACTTCTTCCGGGACAAGCGACGCATGAGGCCCTCCTATGATAATCTTTATTGAAGGGGCGGTTCTTTTAACCATCCTTGCAAGCAGAATGCGCTTATAAATATCGGTAATATTGCTGCTTGTTGCCAGAATATCCGGCTTAAAAGAAATAATCTGTTGCAACATATCTTTCCAAGGCATGCCTTGCGCGTGTGCATCCAGGATTTTGACATTATTGTAACCGCGGGCTTTAAGAAAAGACGCCATATATAAATACCCCGTATTCG
>VGKM01000215.1 GCA_016867005.1 Candidatus Omnitrophota bacterium
TATTTACCGGTTCAGGGGCGCTGCGTATTCAAACCTTCTGAATTTCATTAAAGATTTCCCCGCAGCAAAGCAGGTAAACATTACAAAAAACTACCGCTCAACCCAGAATATTCTCGATTGTTCCTACCGGCTTATTCAGCACAATAATCCCGAACGTTTTGAAGTAAAAGCAGGCATTAATAAACACCTTGAGGGCCAGGGAAAAGAAGGGGCCTGCCCCGAGCATCTGTCTTTTGACACTAAATCTACCGAGGCAGATAAGGTAAGCAGTATTATCAAGGAGAAAGTATCTTCGGGTAAATTCAAATACCGTGATTTTGCAATATTGGTCAGGTCCAATTCAGATGCGCAGAGTTTTTTGCAAAGTTTGAATATGCTGGAGATCCCCTGGCAGTTCAGCGGCAACCAGGGTTTATATTCAAGAGAAGAGGTGAAACTTTGTATCAATTTCCTGCGCTCAGCTGCCAATCCCTTTGATTCTTTAAGTTTGTATTATCTGGTAAGTTCGGATGTCTACAAAATAAACCTTTCAGAACTTAGTTTGTGCAGCCATTATGCCAAGCGCAGGAATAAGCACCTGTATTCGGTATTCCAGGAATTATCAAATATCCCCGAATTGGAAGATGTAAGCGAAGAAACCAGGAAAAAAATAAAAAATGTCTTGGACGATTTGGAAAAATTTTTAAAGTTGGCACGGGAAGAGACCACCGGAAGGCTGCTGTATTCTTTCCTGACCGATACGGGTTATCTTAAGGGCCTGACTGTTTCGCAGACGCTTGAGAACGAGGCTAAAATCCAGAACCTGGCAAAATTCTTTAATATTGTCAGGGATTTTGAATTGGTGGCGCGCCAGGACCGGGTGATGAGTTTTGTGAATTATCTTAACCTTTTAATCGATGCCGGGGATGACCCATCAACGGTTGAGGCAGATATTGACAGCGACGCGGTCAATGTCCTGACAATCCATAAAGCAAAAGGGTTGGAATTCAGGGTAGTGTTTTTGGTAAGCTTGGTGCAGGGGCGTTTCCCCTGGCCGAGGAGGTCGCAGGCCATTGAACTTCCCGAAGCGCTGATCAAAGAAATGCTTCCGACTGGTGATTTCCATATCCAGGAAGAGCGCCGGCTTTTTTATGTCGGGATGACGCGCGCAAAAGAAGAGCTGTATTTTACCAGCGCCCAGGATTATGGCGGGAGCCGCCTTAGGCGCCTCAGCCAATTTGTTTTAGAGGCACTCGGGATTGAAACATGCAAGAATGAAAAAAAGAAATCGAGTGCGATAGAGGCAATTGAGCGTTTTGCCCCGAAAAAAGAATCAGTCAAAAAAGGCGCGCCTATCCAGGAAGGCAGGCTGATCAATTTAAGCTATTACCATATCGATGACTATCTTACCTGTCCGCTTAAGTATAAGTATGTGAATATCCTGCGCGTACCCATTATGGAACACCATACGGTTATCTATGGCAGGGCGATGCATGAAGCCGTAAGCAAATACTTTATGTATAAACTTGCTTCCAAAAAAATGGAACTCGCAGACCTTTTAAATGCATTTGAAGAAAATTTTGACCCTCAGGGGTTCCTGGACGAAAAACACCAGAAAGAGCGGTTTTTAAGGGGCCAGGATGCCCTGGTCAAGTTCTTTAAGAACGAAGAAAAAACCGGTTCAAAACCCAAGTTTATCGAGAAGGAATTTTCTTTTGTCATGGGTGATATAAAGATTTCCGGGAGGTTCGACCGTGTAGATGAAACTAAGGATGGCGCCTCGATCATAGATTTTAAGACCTCGGAAATAAAAAGCCAGAAAGAAGCGGATAAGCGTGCCGCTGAAAGCAAGCAGCTTGCGCTTTATGCTTTGGCTTATAAGAATATTTCCGGTGCCTATCCTGTGCAGCTGCAACTATATTTTCTGGAATCCGGCATTATCGGGAGCACTTATGCCGAAGAGGATAAAATTGAAGAGGTCAAACAAAAGATCGATGAGGTTGCCGGCGGGATCAGAGAGCGGAATTTCCAGGCAACCCCGGCTTATATGGCTTGCATGTATTGCGCTTATAACCAGATTTGCCCTTATGCAATGACTAAATAAGAGGATGAATGCTGTTGCACAACTCTTTATTTAGGAGTAAGATATATAGTCCGATAAGGA
>VGKM01000216.1 GCA_016867005.1 Candidatus Omnitrophota bacterium
ATAACTCTTGTTCTCATAAATAATTTGCGTTGATAACTTTCCTGAAAGGGGCTGACCTGAACATAAAGAAGGAAACTAAAGCCGTATAAACCGGGCCCAGGATAATGATTTTAAGAAATACGCCCAAAGGCATGGGATTAACAGGAGGGGAAAAAATTACCCTGATCAGGATATCGTTTATAAATACGGCTACCAGCACTAAACCGGAGGCGACGAATTCATTATCGATTGAAACGCTCCTGGCCAATTGTTTTATAGCAATGCACCATAGCGGGAATAAAAATGTGTTGAGCGTAACACCAAGAAAAGAATCTTTTAAGAAGCCGGCAAAAAGGCAAAAAATCAAAGCAGGCAGCAGCTCAAAATACAAACTCGCAAATATCGCAGCGAAAAATAAAAGATCCGGCCTTACCCCAAAGAACGCCACGTCATGAGCGAGTGTCGCCTGGATTAAGGCAAGGGCGATGATCAATAAAAAAAAGGTTATTTTCCTTTTCACGGGATGATGACCAATACTTCCTCTAAGTTGGAAAAATTAGTGCTCGGCTTGATGATCGCATAGCGGCTCAGCCCTGAAAATTCCTCCCCGACCTCTGTCACTGTGCCGAGCAAAAGGTTTTTTGGATAATT
Organism: Candidatus Omnitrophota bacterium; assembly: GCA_016867005.1. GTDB lineage: Bacteria > Omnitrophota > Gorgyraeia > Gygaellales > Profunditerraquicolaceae > VGKM01. The sequence goes on from VGKM01000216.1 coordinate 631, forward strand.
CTGAGTCAGGCCGGATGTAAGCACAGTATCGGAAACAATAACATCGGCATCAGGAGGAAGATATTTCATGATCAACCTGTTGCTTAATGTGCCGCAGACCAGGCCTTCCTGCCTGCTGCGGGACACAATACATGATACGGAAAGATTGGGGTCATTGATAAGCATTACTTTGCTTAATCTTTCTCCGGCTTCGATTACGCGCCCTGCTAAGCCGTGATAGCTAAGGACCGCAAAACCGTTTCTTATGCCGTGAAACCTGCCTTTATCAATGATCACAACCGATGCCCAATTATCAGGAGAACGGGCTATCACCCTGGAGGCGATCACTTTATAAGGCGCCTCCTTCTTCAGGGAAAGCAAATTTCTCAAACGCTGGTTTTCAAAAACAGCTTCTTCGTATCTTTCCAGCTTTCCGCTCAAAAGCCCTACCTCTTTGCTTAAGCGGCCGGCCTTAACCATATTATTATGGTAAAAAATAATGCCTTTAAATTCTCTGCCGATGGCTGAAAATACGGTTAAAGGGATTTTTAAGATGAATAACGCCGGTTTCTTAAGGAAGGGTACGGACGCAGAAAGAGAAACGATGACGAAAAAAACAACTGCATAGAAAACTAGATTTTTCTTGTTAGGCCTAAACACATTCTCTTTTTATTGTGAAAAATTTCTAGGAGTGCATCTCTGATTTTACAGAGACAGTGACTTTCTTAAGATACTTTATTTCATTCAGGACTTTACCCGTACCGCCTGCGACGGCAGTCAGGGGGTCGTCAGCAACATGTACCGGCAGGCCTGTTTCTTCGGAGATCAATTTATCCAGCCCCCTTAAAAGCGACCCGCCGCCTGCCATGACAATGCCGTGTTCGATAAGGTCGGCGGATAATTCAGGAGGAGTCCGCTCCAGGGAGATCTTGGTAGATTCAAGTATTGCCCTTAAAGGTTCCTGCAGCGATTCTCTGATCTCTTCCGATGTGATAGTGACCGTTTTAGGAAGCCCTGCTATCAAATCCCTGCCCTTGACTTCAAGCGTCATTTCCTCTTCTAAGGGGTATGCAGAACCGATTTTAATCTTGATTTCTTCGGCTGAACGCTCGCCGATCATTAAATTATAGGTCTTCTTAAGATACTCGATTATCGCATCATCCATTTCATCGCCGCCGATGCGTATTGAACGCGAAAAAACAATACCTGCCAAAGAGATCACAGCGATCTCGGTTGTGCCGCCTCCAATGTCAATTATCATATTTCCAATAGGTTCTTGAATAGGTAATCCTACGCCGATAGCCGCAGCAACAGGCTCTTCAACAAGAAAAACCTCCCGCGCGCCTGCGCGCTCTGCCGAATCCTTTACTGCCCTTTTCTCTACTTCGGTTATTCCGGAAGGGATAGCTATAACAATACGCGGCCTTACCAGGACCCTGCGATGATGCACCTTCTTTATAAAATACCTTAACATCGCCTCGGTAATTTCGAAATCTGCAATGACCCCGTCTTTCATGGGCCTGATCGCT
>VGKM01000217.1 GCA_016867005.1 Candidatus Omnitrophota bacterium
TTTCCGGAGCATAACAAAAAAAACGGCATCCGGCATTAAACATTGTTTTAAGCACATCCTTATCAAGTGCTTCCGTGCGCGTGCCAGAAGGAAGCGTCCAGGCCACGCGCAGCCCCCTATCCATAAAAAGACGGCAGAAATCCATAATCCATTCTTTATGCAAGGCAATAGTAAGGTCAGCGAATTCAAACTGAGTGATTTGATAACGGCCGATATAATAAGCCATTTCTTCTATAACTGCTACGGGTGACCGGGCAATCCATCTTGCCTGCCAAGTGACCGAATTGGTACAAAAAGAACACCTGAAAGGACAGCCACGGGAGGCAAGGATCGGCATTATCCTCCCGCCTGATGAACCGTGCCCCAGGCCCCGGGAGAGATAGTTCTCAAGCGGCACATCTTCCCAATCCGGCCAAGGCAGCGTGTCAAGCTCCTTAATCCGGTGACGCACTAAATTAACGGTTATTCCACCTGAATCGTCCCTAAAAACTATCCCGGGTAAGCTTTTCCAAGAACCCTTTGCCTCAATCAGGGAAATTATTTCCAGTAGGGTCTTTTCGCCTTCACCCATAACTACGATATCCACCTCAGGCGCACTTTCCAAGGCATATTTAGGATCACCCGTAACATGCTCCCCGCCGGTAATAATCGGAACAAAAGGAAATCTTTCCCTGATTTTTTTCAATATGGTCTTGACATATAGCCAATCATTGGAAAACATGCAGCTTATACCAATGGCACTAGGAGTATCCGTAATGCCCTCAATAATATCAGTAGCATCAAGCCCGGCGATCATCAGGTTCTTTACGCCTATCGGCTTGATCCTGTCAGGGCTTGCGCCAAAAGAATCAATAATTTGCACCTTATGGCCGGCTGCCTTTAGGCTTCCTGCCAGATAGGCGATCCCGATGGGCGGGACTCCCGGAGTGGTATTAAAAACAACTGACGGCAACAAAAACGGCGGCCGTATAAGCACTACCTGGGCCATAACAGTTCTCCGTACAAAAGCTTAACTTGATACGAGTTTATTCTTTCGCTCATCTGTTATATCTAGAAGTTTAGACCACCGAGGGATATCCGCGTCTATATCCCAGTACCTCCTTACAAAACTTCTGTACTCCCGAATGCTGCATAACGAAAAACCGTTAAATATTTTCTGAACAATCTCCTTGATCCCTTCTGGGCTATCAACTTTATGATAATATTTTTCAAAACCTACCAAAGGGTGCAGAGATATAAAATCCGGAAAAATCGGCACAACCACCTCGCAGCCAAAAGCCAGGGCTTCAATCATTACCGTACTCGACAGAGTGATAACGGCAAAAGCCTCTTTTAAAGAATTCGAGATATCGTTATGCTTTATGATATAACCGGATTCTCTACTATCGATGCCTAAATCATTAAATAATTTTTCGAATGGAAAGGAAGGGTGACCTTTGAAGCAAATATCAAAAGCCCCTGCCTTAGCAAAAACAGACCTAACCAGCATGATCAACCGTATCGATTCCTCCTTATCTCCGGAACCGGCTATTAATAAAGTACGGCGCTTACCGATCTGGCTGTCAGGAGCTGACAATACTTTGTCCAGGTATAGATAGCGCAATGCCTCTAACCTTCTAAGCCCCGGGTATCCGGAAGCAGCCAAAAGATCCTGCATAATCTCTCCATCACATCCCATAATATCCGGTAACGGCAGGCCCGTACCATCATCCGTGTACTCAGTCTCTAATCTTTCATGGAAGTAATTAAATGAATAGTTCGGAATAGAAGAATGCTGAAATCCGATAGAGCGGATATCGGACTGTTCCTGATTTTTTGCAGAATTGAGCGCATGCTCCCAGGGCTGCATTTCACAATAATATAGGCAATCTTTTATATTCTCTACCCGTTTGAACATTTTTTTAAAGGAGAGGGTAAAAAGGATCCCTTCTAATCCGACAGGACCATAAAATGAATCGGCCCATAATAATTTCATAAAAGACCTGCCTTCTTTCCTTTCAAGCCCTAAAACAGGCATATTTTTTACGAACCGGGACAAAAATAGGCCAATGAATACCTGACGAAGCCATAGGCATAGGCCATACGCAATATCTTTAAAGTCTAAGAATTCTTCGGGAAAAAAGATTTTTTCTCCGTTA
>VGKM01000218.1 GCA_016867005.1 Candidatus Omnitrophota bacterium
CTGGGTATCAACCCCCCGGAATAACAATTTTCTGCGGAGATTATCCCTATCGGAAGATAAAATCTTATAAGCAAAATAGGTATTATTATCAACGGACGGGCCGAAATTTATGGATAACCCTTTTAACTCTTCGTCAATTATCTTTGAATTCACAATCCTTTTCCGGTTTCTTTCATCAATAAGAGATAGCTGCTCCAGGCCAACTGCCGCTTGAAAATCGCTTAACCTGCTGTCCTGAGCCAATAAAAAACCCTTTTGGGCAGGTTGCGGCTCTTCCCCGAACAGGATATCCAGCAAATTAACATTCCTGCATAAATAAAAGAGCTTTAAAAAAGGCAGGACAAATATTCTAAAGACAATACGCTTGCTAAAAAACGCGGCAATTACGTGCTTATGGATTTCTTTAATAATGGCGGCGCGCCCGGCAGGCCGGGCCTGTATGATTTTTTCTTCAATCAAAGGCGCAAGCGCGGGATTAACGGCTGTTATCATGCCGCCTCCAAAACACATTAAATCTTTACCGATACCGAAACTAAATAACGCCGCATCCCCAAAGCTGCCTGCTTTCCTGCCCCCCCATTCTGCGCCCAATGCCTGGGCGCAATCTTCTATTAAAAATAAATTGTGCGTTCTGGCAATATCAACAATACTATTCATATCGCAAACCCTGCCGAATAAATGAGTAACTATTATTACCCTTGTCCTGGGTGTTATGCTTTTCATCAACCCGTCCAGATCCATATTGCCCGTCTCGGGGTCTATATCGACGAAAACTGCCTTCATGCCCAAGGCCTGTATTACTGCGGGGACCGCATAATAATTAAGGTCTGATACGATAATCTCATCGCCCGGCTTTATCTTTAACGCACTCAACACCACTGCCAGCCCTTTTCGCGCGGAAGAAACGCCGTAAGCGCGAAAAACCCCTAAATAAGCGGCTAACTGTTTTTCAAATTCCCTGCAGGCCCCGTTAAAATCTTTCCCCAGAAATACATAAGAGGCGGATTTCTTTAAAATTTCTCCGGATAAATGCAGGCAGCGCCTTGGTATGGCATGCATATTAGTTAAGGTTTAAAAAATTCCTCAGGTCAAGGACCCTGGACATCTTTCTGAAATTCAACAGATAGAAACAACCGTAATTAAACGCGTGCTTCAGCAAAAAAGACGGCTTAAAAACCACGTTTCGGTAAAATTCTTTGCGCAATGCAATTAACCTGTTATCAGATACCTTACTCAGATTAATAAATTTATTTCCGTAATGATACGGGCTCATCCCCTTTAAATGCTCTGGGAGCTTTTTGTATTCTTCGTATGCGGCTGAACCCGGGTAAGGAGTAAAGATACAAACCTGCAGCATATCCGGACGCAGCTCTTTGGCAAGGCGCATACTCATCCTTATTTCCTCTTCTGTTTCCCCGGGAGAGCCGATAATAAACATGGCATCTGTGGCTATGCCCAGTTTTTGGCACCATAAAAACACTTCTTTGGACCGCCTGATCCAATCCTCGCCATTTTCCGTCTTTTTGAGAGATTCCAGCACCCGCGCCGAACCCGATTCTACTCCAAACCTGATAAGCGCACAACCTGCCTCTTTCATTTTCCGCAAGGTTGCAAAATTCAATTCATCCACCCGCGCCTGGCAGATCCAGGGAAGAGAGATTTTTTCACCAGCCAGGCAATCGCATATTGATTCGGCATATTGGGAAGAAAGCGTAAAGCTGTCGTCTTCAAAAGAAATAATATCAGCGCCCAGTGATTTCAGGTATTTTACTTCCTCTGCTACACTGCCTGCATGCCTGAACCGGACTTTTTTGCCATAACTTTCCCGTAAAATCTGCGTGCAGAAAATACAATCATAAGGGCATCCCCTGGTCGCCAATAAAGAACCCCAGGTAACTTTCTTTTTTAACCTTACGGGATAAGGGTAATAATAACGGCTTAATTCTTCTTTTTTATAGCGCGGGAAAGGCAGGCCCGAAAGCTCGCTTACGATATTGAGTTTATTTTGCGATATCAGGCCTTTGTTGCCGGTAATAATATATTCAGGCACTGCCAACTCCGGCTCTCCCTTGAAAGAAACTGCAAAATCAGGTGTTTTTTCGCAATAAGTCGGATACTGCCCGATCAATATCAA
>VGKM01000219.1 GCA_016867005.1 Candidatus Omnitrophota bacterium
TTATTTTTGTAACCATGGATTCTCCGGAAGAGCCGGTGATGCAATTTATCATAAAAGGGAAGATTAAATAGGGAGGAAGCCCACATGTTTTTCTTAAAACTCAGGATGTTTTTGCTGGTTGCCGTACTTTTTGCGATTATCTATGCGGTCATAGTCATGATTGGCGCGTACATGGGGATATCGAATTTTTATTTTTACCTCGGGATTTCTCTGGCCCTGATGTTTATACAGTACCTCATCGGCCCGAAAATTGTAGAATGGTCAATGCATGTCAAATATATTAAAAGGCAGGATAATCCTAAGCTTTTTCAGATGATGGAAGGCCTGGTCATGAAGGCGGATATCCCTATGCCGAGGATAGGCATTGCCGAAATACAGCTTCCCAATGCTTTTGCGTTCGGCCGCACAATCAAAGACGGCCGCATTTGCGTGACCCGGGGCATCCTGTCTTTGTTGAGCGATGAAGAATTAAAGGCAGTGCTGGGCCATGAGTTGAGCCACCTGAAGAACCGGGATATGCTTACGATAACAATCCTTTCGGTGATCCCGATGATAATGTACCGCATTGCCTGGCATTTTTTATTTTTCGGCCGCCGCCGCGACGAGCGGGGAGGAAGTACCGCTTTAATAGGATTAGCGGCATTCTTATTTTACTTTATCACTAACCTTCTGGTGCTTTATGCTTCGCGTATCCGCGAATATTTTGCGGACAGGGGCTCGGTTGAATTGGGGAACCAGCCGTCGACTTTGGCTTCCAGTTTATATAAACTCGCCTATGGCGCCGCGCGTACAAACAAGGAATCATTAAAAGAGGTAGAAGGGCTGAAGGCGTTTTTTGTCAATGACCCGTCACGCGCCTTAAATGAAGTCAGGGAATTGTCCCAGCTGGATCTGGACAGAAGCGGGACTATTGATGCAGGGGAGCTTGATATTCTAAGAAATAAAGAAGTGCGTTTAAGTTTGGGAGATCGGCTGCTTGAAGCATTAAGTACGCATCCTAACATGCTCAAGCGCATAAAGCAACTCAGCGCTTACAGAAAATAAGTTAACGCTTTATATCATAATAAGATAGAAGAATGCCCGCTGTGCCATAAGCGGGCATTTTTCTTTAATTGACAGTATAATAATTATAATATATAATTATAAAACTATGGAACTAAACGAAATCATACAACAACGCCGGGAAAAGCTTGATTCTTTAAGGGCAAAAGGCGCAAGCGGTTACGAAAGCGCGCCTGGTGAGCGCCGGGAAATCGGCACTATTATAAAGGATTTCCAGGAAGGCCAGAAAGCAGTTCTTTCCGGAAGGATCACGGCTAAACGCGCGCATGGTAAAGTCACCTTTATGGACTTAAGAGATACTACCGGCAAGATCCAGCTTTACTTAAAAAGTGATTATCTTTCGGCAGAGCAGGTTGCTTTGCTTGAATGCATTGATATTGCGGATATCATTGCGGCCCGGGGTGAACTTTTCAAGACGCATACCGGAGAGCCGACTCTGAAGGTCGAGGGATTTAATGTCCTGGCCAAGGCCCTCAGGCCTTTGCCTGAAAAATGGCACGGGTTGAAAGATGTGGAGCTGCGCTACCGTCAAAGATACCTGGACCTGTTGACTAATGAAGAAGTAAAAAAGGTTTTTTTAGCGCGTTCCGCGGTTATTAAAGGCATCAGGGATTTCCTGGACGGTAAAGGATACCTTGAAGTAGAAACCCCGATGATGCATTCTATCCCCGGAGGCGCGGCCGGCAGGCCTTTTAAGACATTTCATAACGAATACAGCATGGATTTATTCTTAAGGATCGCCCCCGAACTGTATTTAAAACGGCTCTTAGTCGGCGGGCTGGATAAGGTTTATGAAATCAACCGCAGTTTCCGCAACGAGGGAGTTTCTACAAAGCATAACCCCGAATTTACAATGCTCGAAGTATATGCTGCCTATGCCAATTACGAAGGCATGATGCAATTGACTGAAGAGCTGATTTTTTCCCTGGCAAAAAATATTTTCGGCAAGGCGTCGTTTGTTTATCAGGGCAGGGAAATCGACCTGACGCCTCCCTGGCAAAGGGTCTCTTTTGCGGAACTCGTAAAGGAAAAGTTTGATATCCTGCCTTCGGATGATGCGCA
>VGKM01000220.1 GCA_016867005.1 Candidatus Omnitrophota bacterium
TCCTTTGTCCGCGCTGATCTTGTGGATATCATAAAGGTCACCGGCTACAAATCTTGCCGGCTCGAAACTTACAAAAACGGGCAAACCCTGCGGCATTTTTACATCTTCAGGTAAAAAACTTTTCTGGATCTCCCTGGCGATCTCCAGTTCTTTCTCCAGCAATTCCCGCCGCCTTATCTCTGCCAGAAAACGGTATAAAGTGATAACGATATAAGTAGCGGCAAGAATAAGAAGCGGATTAAATAAGCCGACCCATAAACCGAAAATGAATAATACCAGCGCTAAAATAAAATAGGCGGCTGCGAGGCCCAAGGCGCCAAAAAAAGCCCTAAGCGGCGCAAACCTGATACAGATGATAAGGCAGGCAAAGAAAAGGAATAAATTAATCAAAGTATTAGGCAGGATACCGGTATCCCTGATAAATTTCCCCGTCAGAATACTGTTTAAAACGCTTGCCTGCAGCCCGACTAAGGGATAAATATTCTCAAGCGGCACCGGTTGCAAATCAGAGGTCCCTGTTGCAGTAAGCCCGATAAAACAAATTTTATTCTTTAATAATGAAAGGTCCAATTCCGACTTTATACCTTTTTTCAGGCCGCTATATGATTTCAGGACCTCAAAATATGAAAGGTGCCTAAAGGATGTTTCCCATAAGCCGGGATAATTGACCTGAAAAGGGACAACTGCCTTAAGATCAAAATGGCCTGCCCCAAGATAATCGTTGGCTACTTTTAAGGCAAGCTGAGGGAAAATTTTATTATCAAAACGCACAAAAAGCGGTACGCTCCTTACCTTACCATCACTGTCTACAAAAACGTTAATATGCCCTGTACCTTTGGCGCTTTTTACAAATAAGTCCCTGGGGCCTGCAAGTAAACCCGGGCTCTCTACGGCTGGATCACTCCTCCCCGGAGAAACAGCCGGCAGGTAGAAAGCAACCGGCAAATAGACGTTCCCCGCTTCCCGTATTGCCTCGGAAAAAACATCATCGTGCTCTGTCGGCTCGCTAAAAAGAATGTCAAAAACAATTGATTTTACGCCGAATTCTTTCAAGACATTGATCAAACTGGCATGAAAATCGCGCGGTAGCGGCCATTTGCCTAAATTATTTAAAGTGTCATCGGAAATCTCGATGATCACTATTTCTCCGGAAACAGGCGCCGGAGGCCTTAATTTAAACCTTAGATCATAAGTAGAGAGTTCCGGCCCTTCGAGGAACGGGAAAAACGGCATGGCGATTATTAACAGGCAGGAAAATACAAGTATTAACTGTATGCGGAGATTTCTTTTAGTTGGAGCCATAAATTAAAAAGTGTACTGCCAGCCGAGGGAGCAGACGTTTTCGGTATATTTCTCAAGGGAATCATTGGAGTTATCCCCGCGATAAGTATAGGAGAGCACAGCGGCATTATTTTTGCTGAATAAATACCTTAATTCCATGTATGCGGTGTACAGCTTGTCTTTTTCTTTGTAATTTTCGTTAGTGACCGGACGTGATTTATAATTTTTCTTGGTATAGTTAAAACTGGTATATGCCTTTAGCTTACGGGACAGCCTGATATCAAGGCTGGGGATCGCGCTGTAAGATTCGTAATCATAATAATTGACATACCGGGCATTTGAATCATTCATGGTATACCTTGCCCTGAGCCGGAAAAAGGCCTTAGGCATAATAGGGGCACCGATAGAATATTCGGCCATCCTTCTTCTGTCCACGCGTTCTTTGTCCTGAAGGGAACTGAGAGTATCACCCATTGCCTTACGGTTAAAATAATCTTTTATGCCGTATTCCACGAGAAATTGCTGGTAGATCCTGGGGGTAATATCATGCTTTGCGTAAAGAAAAAACTTATGGAACGCAAAGTTCCCGTTATCAGTAACGCTGTCGTTTAAAGGATACACAAGTAGATCAACATCATAGCCGGTGCCTAATGTCATAATTGAAAATTTCTCATGCGCTGCCAGGCGGAAATGATTAAGCATGTTGGTCGCGTCGGTAACTTCATTATAATTAAGGTAGCCGAAATCATAATTAAAAGTAAAGCGGCTATTCTTGATCCACGGCTTTTCTATATTGGCGGAAAAAAGCACCTGCTCAAAAATATCGCCTTTGCT
>VGKM01000221.1 GCA_016867005.1 Candidatus Omnitrophota bacterium
CACTAAACCAACCTGCATCCCCCCGGAATTCCTTAACAGAATCTGCCGTGTTTTCGAGCGAATGGAGATTTTAGGCGAAGCAGCTCGAGTATTTTTGGGAATCCCAAGGCCGAGACCGTAAGGGCTCGGCAATTTGGGACGGCGATGCTGTTTGAGGAGCATTTGATAGAGCAAATGCGACGAGTTCAACAGCCGCCAAAAATACGAGAGACCTTTGCCATCCCCCTAAATTTAATCGGGTGGGGGAAAATCGACCTGAGCGAGAAAATACGGAAGATTCATTGCTCGAGATTGCTTCGGCACCTACGGCGCCTCGCAATGACAAAGCGCTAAACCCTTTTCGCCTCAACCAGCATTTTCCTAATCTTCTCGCAAACCTTATGCCTACTCAGTTCCTCAAGCGCAACCGGAACCGTCATTGACCAATTTTTCTCACTGATAATCCCCGGAAAGTTAATTCGGTATTGATAGGGGTCGCCTTTAAAGATGTGGTCTACTGATAATATATCGGTGATGAGCTGAACGGAGAATATTGATGCGGAGTCAAAATTAAATTTAAGCGCCTTCTCTATGAGTTCCGGGCTTGCCTCTTCCTGCATAGGCCCGGGCATGCCTAAGAGTTTCCAGAGTTTTTCTTTTTCCTGGTAAGTATTAAGGTACATATCTATAAAATCAAGCACATCGTCATTTTTCCTGCCCAAAATTGTAACCAACGCATGCACCCCAACTACAGTATCTTTCCAGCGCAGGCGGCCGTGAAAAGACAGGTCCATATCAAAGAGCCGGTCGCGCACCATAGTATAATCAATCAGGCGGTCATTGCATTTCCGGATAAAAAGCGCCTCATCCACCGTGCCTGCCTCGTATTTCCACCATGCAGCCCAGTTCGTCGTGTCATGCGCGGAAAGCATGGTGACAGAAAGCTCGCGGTATTCCTCTGCCTTAAGAAAATCATGCCTGTTTGACCAGTCCTTTACCCAGCGCTGAACATCATTCCCCGGGATTCCCAGTTCCTTTAACGTATCAGGGCATACCTGCGGGATAACGCCCAAATCTTCGGCGCATAAAAGCATCTTAGTGCTATCGAGCATAACATTAAGGATATTTTTGCCGTGGTCTTTCCATCTTTCAACCTCCGGCGGGTCAAAGAACCCGTGCAAGCCCTGGTTCTCCTGCGGGTCATTGTAAGGGATGCTCCAGATCCTGAAAAGCCCCACAACATGGTCAACCCTTACAATATCATAGAAATTTTCCGCGTATTTTAATTTTTCTTTTACATATTTGTAGTTATCCGCAACGATATTTTCCCAGTTATAAGTCGGCATTCCCCAGCGCTGGCCTTTGGCGCAGTACATATCAGGAGGCGCTCCTGCGGCAAACTCAAGCTTAAAAAATTCGCGGTGCGCCCAGACATCGGCAGAGTCGCGCGAAACAAGTATCGGCAGATCGCCTTTAATAAAAACCTTATTTTTGGCGGCATAATCCTTAATAGATTTTAACTGGCTGTATAATAAATATTGCATCCATGCCTGGAATTCAATCTCCCTTGCATGCTCTTCGCGGAAATTCTTAAGCTCAAGCTGGTTGCGGCTCTTATATTCTTCCTGCCAGTCATACCAGGGAAGGCCTAAGTGGTATTCTTTAAGCGTAATAAATAAAGCGTAATCCTCCAGCCAATAAGCGTTGTCTTTCTTGAATTTTTCCAGGGCCCTTAGGTCAATCGGAGGATCATTCATAAAGATATCGGAAAGAAGGTGTATTTTTTCGCGTTTTATGCGGTAATCAACATGGGGTTTGCCCGGAGGGAAAAGCTGTTTTATATTATCAATTTCTTTTTTAACGGATTTTTTCTGGTTATCATCCAGGAAATTAAAAGAAAGATAACTCGGCTCAAGCGCAAAGGAACTTAAGGCGTCATACGGGCAGAAACTTGCGCCTACTTCATTTAAAGGAAGAAGCTGGATAATGGAAATCCCGCTTTTTGCGCAACAGTCAACAAGAAGTTTTAAGTCGCCGAAATCTCCGATGCCTAAACTATTATGGGAATAAAGTGAAAAAAGCGGGGCAAGCACTCCTGCTCTTTTAACTGTGCCTATCTTGCGCCATTTGT
>VGKM01000222.1 GCA_016867005.1 Candidatus Omnitrophota bacterium
TTGAAATCCAAGGTACTGCGGAACGTAAGACCTTTGACCGGACGCAAATGGATAAACTCCTGGATTTGGCAAAAAAGGGAATCGGGGATTTAGTTGATCTTCAGAAAAATCTATTAAAAGATATTTTATAATGCCGATCTTTGACTTGATTATCGCCACGAAAAACAAAAAGAAATTAAAAGAGATTAAAGAAATCTTAAAGGATTTCCGCGTAAGAATAATTTCTTTATCGGATCTCCATAATGCTCCCCGCATAGTCGAGAATGGCTCGACCTTTAAAGCAAATGCCATAAAAAAAGCAGTAAAAATTGCGCATTTCTCCGGTAAACTTACATTAGGTGAAGATTCAGGGTTATGCATTGATGCTTTAGGCAATAAGCCAGGTATTTATTCTTCAAGGTTTTCCGGGAAAAATAAAAGTGACCGGCAAAATAATCTGAAAGTAATGCGGCTTATGGAAGGTTTGCCCCTAAGTAAAAGAAAAGCGCATTATACCTGCGCAGTTGCCTTAGCTAGTAAAGAAGGCCTGATTGGCGTGGTCGAGGGGCAATGTTTTGGTTTAATTGATTTTCAGATGAAAGGCAGGCATGGGTTTGGCTACGATCCTTTATTCCTGATTCCGAAATACGGTAAAACTTTTGGGCAATTAAGTGAGCGGATTAAGCATAAAATGAGCCATCGCTATAAAGCACTGCTTAAAGCCAGAAGAATTATTGAAAAATATATTGAGAAAAACAAAGTGAGTTGATATAATCGACTTCTTAAATGTATTATGTATATGTTCTACAAAGCAAAAAAGACGGAACTTTATACATTGGCTGTACGAATAATCTGAAGGAAAGGATTTCTAATCACAAAAGGGGGTTTAATAAGTCAACGAAAACAAAGTTACCTTGGGTGTTAATTAAAACAGAGGTATTTTATAATAACATTTTAGCTTTAAAACGAGAAAAATTTCTAAAAAGCGGTAGAGGCAGAGAAGTAATTAAAAAATTTGTTCTTTCGGGTAACGGGGAGTAGCTCAGTTTGGTTTGGAGCGCTTGCTTTGGGAGCAAGAGGTCGTGAGTTCAAGTCTCACCTCCCCGATGAATAAATCGTTTGGTTAGAGCGTCCGCCACTAATACGTTGGCGGACGGGCGCCAACGTTTTGTGGCGCCCGCTTGCTTTGGGAGCAAGAGGACGACAGTTTCCGCCACAATGATTGGCGGACCCTGAGGAGTTGGCGGAAAATTCAGATAAGGACCCGCCAAAGATTTAGTGGCGGGCAAGTCTGTCCGCCCCGATTAATTTCGATAAATCGGAGGTAGAGATGTTTCGAAAGATTGCCTGGTTAATTTTATTTTTACTCTGTTCGAATCCATCTTTTGCCGGCGAGCTTATCGGCCTTGAAGCGGCAAAATATTTTGACGAAGGGGTCAAGGCGCAGAAAGGCGGGGAGCTGGAATCAGCCATAATCAGCTACCATAAAGTCCTTGTAGTAGACCCGAATAACCGCGACTGGCAGAAATATATCGCTAATAATCTAGGCGTGATTTATGCGCAAGAGGGAGGCTATAGGATTGCAGAGGATTATTTTAACAAGGCCCTGACAATAGACCCTCTTTTTAATACTGCTAAGTTGAACCTTGGCTTTATCTATGATAAACAAAGAAGCGAGCTGGAATCCATCAAATATTGGCTTAAGGTTTTAAATATAGATTTAGGAGCAATAAAGCCCAAAGAATTAATCGTGCAGGAAGTACCGACAGAAGCCCAGAAATAAATTTTTACAATGTCACTGACAAGATAAAAATAATGTCCCTGTAGCTCAGTCCCTCGGGCTCCTGCCCTCGGGACTCCTCGGGAAACAAAAGAAGTTTCCTTCGTCGTTGGTAAGAGGAATTTGAGCTTCAGTTATTGATAAGAAAAAAAATAATGTCCCTGTAGCTCAGTTGGATAGAGCAACTGCCTTTACAAGGAGCCTCTATGCGGAATAAAAACGCATAGAGTGGATGTGGCTGTATGCAAGGATATCCTTTAAGGATTACTTGCAGGCAACTGCGTTATACAGGTAATCAAAATGCCCACGAAGGAGGTGAAAGTTGCATCATACGAAGTTTAAAGCGGATA
>VGKM01000223.1 GCA_016867005.1 Candidatus Omnitrophota bacterium
TAGAAAAGAGATTGGGTGCCGCTGGGTATCTGAGTTTTACGTTCGTCTTCTGTCAATTTAAACTGATTGGCCAGTTCATCGGTAACATCTTTCATCTTGTGCTCCTGCTGATTACCAGCAAGCTTAAGGAGTGGCAGCATTATTGATTGGTAATCTGGTATAGCCATAATAATACCTCCTATGGTTAAGCTTCAATACCTTTCATTCATCGCCCCAGACACGGTTTATGGTTTTTTCGATCTTGTCCTCAAAGAGTTTTATTAGATTGCGATTAGAATTAACTATAGCTTGCTCGACTTCGATATTTCCAATAATTATCTCTTGAATTTTAATTGGAGGTATCGGGATGCTTAGATTTCTTATAAAAGCAAGTGAAATAAATTTTTGAGTTGAGCCAGCAGATTGATTCTTAAAGTATGCATCTATAGCATCTGAGCTTAATATATTTCTAAGAAATCTATTTAATACCCTTGACTCTTTGTTAAATTTAATTAAAGCAACGTTCTTTATTGCAAACTCTCTATCTTTATTAACAATGACTGGTTTACCTATAGTACCGATCATTGGCATGATAATATCACCATCGTCAACAAATGAACGGTTATTTATCTTATCCAAATCTTCCCGTGAAATAAGGTTTACATCAGTAAAATCAATTAACCCATCTTTTAAGTTTTTCGAAGTAACTAACGGATAGCCTTTATCATGAATGTATTTCGGGCTATCATGTGTCCCATCTCTAACATCACAAACCTCCCCCAATTTATAAATCGGCCAGTTTGGATCTATGGGGATGTGGGGGCGGTAGTTTTCGACGACGGCGCGGGCGCCGTCGATGACTTTTTGATAGGATTCGATTTCGGCAACGATTTCTTTTTGGATTTCTAAGGAGGGGAGGGGAATTGATATATCTCTGAAAGCTTCAATATCAATATTTTTTTGTGCATGCCCTCTTGCACAGTTATAGATCAAATCTTGTATGCTAAGTAAAATATTAATAACGTAGGGTTTCAATAATTTTCCGACGTAAGCTTCTGATACTGAGAATGTAAAACCTGAATCTAAAAGAAAAAACTTTCCATTTACAACTCTAACGCATTTCGGCGACATAGCGAATCTTGAGATGACAACGTCGTTTTCGCAATTATATGAATCTGTTTTGAAGCTTTCACCTCCTCCACCATATACAGGATATAAAGAACCCTCTTTTTCACGTTTGGTTATCCTCTCACCAAATCTTAGGTTAAGGATTTCCCTAATAGGAACCTTAGGGTATCTTGTTTCGGTAACTTTTATTGTCCGGTACCGTTCCCCACTCAGGTTATACTCCCCATTCTGGGCAACCTTTTCCCGTTTTACAATCAGACCCTTTGCAGGTGTATATTCATCGGAGCAATCCCCGGTTTTTACTTGATCAACATAGACTATAAGTTCTTCCAACACCCGCGGCAGATCATTCTTATCAATCGGGCGGCGCTGGGCTCCCAGGCCGAAGCCGTCGTTTTCAACTTTAAAAAATCCTATCGTATCTGCTTTTTTAGCCAGCGCCTTATCAAGAATCAGGATCGAAGTTTTCACCCCAGAATAGGGCTGGAAAACTCCTGCCGGAAGAGAGATCACCGCTACCAAAGATTCTTCAAGTAGCTTTTTGCGCAGCTGCTTGTAGGCATTCTGGCTCTGAAAGATAATACCCTCCGGCACAATAACCCCGGCCCGCCCTTCGGGCGTGAGGTGATCGGCAATGTAATCGACAAAGAGTACCTCACTGCGCTTTGACTGCACCGAGAAGCGATTGTGCGGCCGAATGCCACCTTTCGGAGACATAAACGGCGGATTGGCCAGAATTACATCGGCATATTCATTCCAACGCTCCTGGCTGGTGAGGGTATCGTATTCAAAGATATGCGGGTCGCTGAAACCATGCAGGTACATGTTAACCAAGCTTAAGCGAACCATATCTGGCGAAATATCATAGCCGCTGAAGTTACCGGCCATGCGCCCTTTGTCATCGGGGGTCAGAGTGGTATAGCCTTTTTCATCATGGTTATTTTTAAGAATATGCTTGTATGAAGAAATCAGGAAGCCTGCT
>VGKM01000224.1 GCA_016867005.1 Candidatus Omnitrophota bacterium
GGAATTAAAAAGCAAGGATAAGATCACCTGTAATATCATCGAGAAAAACCCCAGATACATAAAAATAGATTATAAGGGCAGCCCCATAACTTACTATACATTTGAGGTTGAAAGTATCGACGGTAAGCCCGTAAGTTTTGCCGAAAAAAGCCAAAAAGAAAAATCTAAGCATGATTCAGGCGAAATTACCCAGTTTGACGCAGTTACTGCAGAGGACTACCTGAAGCGCGGCATAGCTTACGGAAGCAAAGGAAATTTTGACCAGGCAATTGCCGATTTTAACAGGGCAATAAATGTTAAAAATAATTTTGCCGAGGCATACCTTAACCGCGGGCTTACTTATATGGCGGCAAATAAGCCCGATCTTGCGCTTGCCGATTACAGCAAGGCATTGGAAATTGATCCAAAATACGAAGAGGCCTATTATATAAGGGGCTTAAGCTTCGCCGATAAGGGCAATCCCGACAAGGCCATTGCTGATTACACCAGGGCGATAGAGATTAACCCTGAATATATCCAGGCGTATCTTAACCGGGCATTCTTGAATATCAACAAAGGGAATTTTGAAGATGCGATATCTGATATCGGAAAGATCATTTCCATAAATCCGGATGTCCCCGTAGCATATTATATGCGGGGCATAGCTTATACGAATAAAGGGAATTTTGAGCAGGCGATCGCCGATTTTAGCAAAGCGATCAAATTGAAATCCGATTACGCCGAGGCATATGCTTACAGAGGGTTAGCCCGTGCTTATAGGGCAAGGACCGATGAAAATAAAATAGACCCTAATTCTCCGAAAGCGTTTATAAACATAGGGCCGACTTACGGCAATAAAGCTGATTTCGAACAGGCGCTTTCAGATTGTAAAAAGGCAATAGAGCTTAATCCTAAATACGCGGATGCATATGTCAACAGGATAAAGGTCTGCCTTCTGTCCCAGGATTATGACCTTGCCTGGCAAGATGTGCGTAAGCTTGAAGAACTGGGGTATAAGGTCAGCCCGGGCCTGATCGAAGAGCTCAAGAAAGCATCAGGCAGCCCTTGACAATAGAGGGGTTATATTATAATATAAGACATTTCTCCGACGATATTAAAAAGAAAGGGGTTTAAAAATGGGGATTGATCCTGTAAATATTGCATTAAGCGCAATTGTATTTTTTATCTACGGGTCCATTTGTATCTTAAGCCTTATTTTTATGTTTTCTATCGATGCCTACCGCAAGATAGAAGGAAGGGCGGATTTTACGATACTTTCTACCCCGGAAGCTAACCCGATATTGCAGAGGAGAATTGATATTATCGACCTTTGGCTGATAAGGAACCATACTTTAGTCGGCCTTATTCTTGTAGTCCTGTCAATTATTGATTTAAAATTGTGGTTTCAGATCATTAATTCTTCTCAAATATAATTGCGCGCCTGTAGCTCAATTGGATAGAGCACTTGCCTACGGAGCAAGTTGTTGCAGGTTCGATTCCTGCCAGGCGCATTTAATGTGATTAAAAAACATATCTTGTACATGCAGGAGGCCTTAAAGGAAGCAAAAAAGGCCGCCAGTGAAGATGAAGTGCCTGTGGGCGCGGTGATTGTTTGCCAGAATAAGATAATTGCCCGCGGCCGTAACCAGGTTGAACGCCTTAAAGACCCTACCGCTCATGCAGAAATGCTTGCTTTGACTTCCGCGACTAATTATCTCGGGACAAAGTGGTTGAACGGCTCAAGCCTTTATGTTACAATCGAACCGTGCAGCATGTGCGCAGGAGCGTTGGTCCTTTCGCGCATCAAAGAAGTTTATTTCGGAGCACCTGACCCGAAAACCGGGGCTTGCGGAAGCGCTGTCAATATCATCAATAATAAAAAACTAAATCACCGTATTAAAGCCAAGGGCGGCATTTTGGCTGAAGAGTGTTCTGCCCTGCTGAAAGAGTTCTTTAAGAAAAAAAGGCGTAAATCTTAGACGGGTTTGGAGAGGTGGCTGAGTGGTCGAAAGCAACTCACTGCTAATGAGTTGTCCTGGGAAACTGGGACCCTGGGTTCAAATCCCAGC
>VGKM01000225.1 GCA_016867005.1 Candidatus Omnitrophota bacterium
AAGGATGAATGAATTAAGGAATTCTGACATGGATTAATTATACTACCAATATTTATTCGCTTCAAGCTTAATCTTGCGGCGTATCTTCAATCTTATCAATGAGAAACAAACACAGGAAACTTGTCAAGGCAGACAGAATGATCACTCCATTAAGCCCGATTTTGGGCAGTAAAAAAGCGCCTGAAAGGTTGCTGGCGACAAGCGATAGGTTGCTAAAACTTGCCAGGAGCGCAAAAGAAGTGGCTTCCAGCCCTTTTACGGTATTCCTTGCCATAAAATCCATTATCATCAAAAATATGAACATGCCCAGCAGGCTATATAACACGTCATAAACAACCGCCGTAGCAGGGGTATAATAAAGGTAACTAAGCGAAGTAAGCGCTCCCAGAAAAACCGAATAAAAGAGCCATTTTTTGAACCTAATCTTACGGCTGAATTTAAAATACAATAATGCCCCGATGATTGTAAATATTGTACCGATGCTAGACAGGGCGCCGATCCAGATCTTGCCCCATTTAAACACATCCCTTTGTATAAAGAATAAAGGGGTCCCGAACGAAGGCGAATATTTATATAGGAAGATGAAAACTGCGATGATCAAGAGTTTTTTGTTTGTAAACAACTGCTTCAAATCCGAAATAAGGCCGGAACGCTTTTTCCCATCAATCGCCTTATCTTCCTGGAAAAAATATGCTGATACACCGACCAAAAGATAAACCGGGACCAAAAGAAGGAATCCTGCTTTATAGCCCCAATTTTCTGCTACGAAACCTCCGGCTATACCGGTCAGAAGCGATGCGATTGAAATAGATATCCATTGTACGCTTTGTATTCTTCCGGTAGCGTTGTAAAGTTTTCCTTCAACGCACATTATTCCGTCTACCGCGACGTCACGGAAAGCAGAATTTGCCGACGTCAGAATAAGCAGGCCTACGATAAGAGCTACTGATAAAGCATTAAACCCCAGTACCAAAGTTAAAATAATATCAAAAAATAAAGCCAGGAAAATCCACGCCCTTTTACTTAAAAAATTGTCAATAACGTAGCCTATAAACGGCTTAACGAGCCAGGCAAAAGTGGTGATGCTGGAGATTATCATTATATTCTCAGGAGACAGGCCGAGAGTTTCCTTAAAATGATAAAACAGCCCCTGGGACGGAAGCCCTTCTGCCCCCTGAGTAAAATAAACGCTGCTGCTTAGGGCATAAATCCAGAATAATTTTTTGTTCTTCATATTAAAAAAATAGGGACGATTTTATTTTGCCAAAATAAAACCACCCCTTTTTTTTGATTTTTATTCTACTCTTACTGTGCCTTTGGCTCACTTTCGGAAGCTGGTTTATTGTTTTGTTCTGCGCCAGGAGTTGCCTGAACAGGTGCTTGTTCGGTTTTTTGCGGTGCTATCTGCCTCATTAAAGATTTACCTCTGTGCGCCGACAATACAGCCAGGCTTAAACATGTAACAAAGAAAAGTACGGATAGAATAGCGGTTGTGCGGGTCAGAAATGCACTTGTTTTAGTGCC
The DNA here is from genome assembly GCA_016867005.1 of Candidatus Omnitrophota bacterium. Classification (GTDB taxonomy): domain Bacteria; phylum Omnitrophota; class Gorgyraeia; order Gygaellales; family Profunditerraquicolaceae; genus VGKM01. Next base: position 1,525 of record VGKM01000225.1, read on the forward strand.
AAACATCGATTCTACACTAGAAAACCCTTCCACCAATCCGCCGCCGCGCCCGGCCTGGATCAAAACAATTACCATAAGCAATATGCAAACAATAAGATGCAAAGTTATAAGTATCCCCATCATTTTGTAATCTCGCTCGCTTTCTTGACGATTGCCACAAATGAATCTACTTTAAGGCTTGCCCCTCCGACCAGCGCACCGTCAACATCGGGCTGCCGGCTTAGTTCATCAATATTCTCCGGCTTAACGCTTCCTCCGTACTGAATAGTGATTTCATTTGCAATGTCTTCATCGTACATTTTTTTCAATAATCCCCTGATATAACTATGCGCTTCCTGCGCCTGGGAGCTGGTTGCGGTCTTCCCTGTGCCGATAGCCCAAACAGGCTCATAGGCGATCACGATCTTCTCAGCCTCGTCTTTATCTATACCCTTAAGCCCGCCTGATACATGGTCTTCAAGCACTTTAAATGTAAGATTCTTTTCCCTTTGCTCCAATGTCTCGCCAACGCACATAATA
>VGKM01000226.1 GCA_016867005.1 Candidatus Omnitrophota bacterium
CGGGAAGAAATCCAAGCGATTCTCCTGCTTCAACTGCCGGCCGGGTAAGAATGATCCTGCGCACTTCCTGCTTTTTTAATGCCTCTACCGCACAGGCCATAGCAAGATAGGTCTTTCCAGTTCCTGCCGGGCCGATACCGAAAACAATGTCATTGTTCTTGATCGATTCGACATATTCCCGCTGGCCGCGGGTTTTGGGGCCGATCATTTTTGTCTTTGAGACATGCGGGGTCACTGCCACTTCGTCAAAAACCCGCCCCTTCGGCCCGTTATCTTTAAAATTCCTGATCAAATGATACAGGTCAATGCCTGCTATTTCTGTTGAATTTGTGTTGATGGATTCAAGAAGGTGTTCAATAAGAGAGCTTGCTTTTTTAATATTGCTTGCAGTGCCGCTGATCTTTAAATGCTCGCCTCGGGTGCTTATTTTTACCTTAAATTCCTTTTCAATTGCTTTGGCATGCGCATCATGCGGCCCGAAAAAAATCTGCGCCTGGCGTTGTGTCTTAAGGTTTATTATTTTATCCATTACAAGCGTTACTTTAAATGCTTTGCCGGTGTGCTGCCGGAGACTTTTCCGTCAACAGGTATATTGATAACCTGGCCCGGGTAAATTTTATTCGGCCCTTTAAGGATATCCCTGTTGGCATCGTAGATTTTCTGCCATTTTGTGGTTGTCCCGAAAAATTTCTGGGATATTTTCTGCAGGGTATCATTCTTCTGAACGGTATATTTTTCCATTGCCGGCTGTGTTTCTTCTAATGCGATGCTTTGGGTGATATATCCACGGTTACCCAGGGGTTCTTCAATGACTATCTCTTCCATTTCTGCGGCATGGGCAGGCGAAGTTTTGCCTTTTGATTTTTTGTCGCGATTCAGAGGGTTACGCATTTCAATTTCAAACACGCGTAAAGTGCGCGTACTTTTACGGTCAGCGTCTTCTTTAGGAGGCATAGAGCCCTGGATGTAACCGCGGTTTCCGGTCAAATCCTGGTCAACCCTGTCTTTGGTCATTTCATAAGTCCTGGCAACGCATCCGGACAATAAAAATACCAGGCCCAGCGCCAACAATCCTATAATCTTTATCCCTTTCATTCTATCCTCCTTTTTACTATTGTTATCCCCAGTTCCCTTAATTGTTTATCATCTACATCCGAAGGCGCATTGGTCAAAGGGCAGAACCCTTTTGCCGTCTTAGGAAAGCCGATTACTTCTCTTATGCTTTCTTCGCCAGCCAGCATAGTCAAAAGCCTGTCCATGCCGAAGGCAAACCCGCCGTGCGGCGGTGCGCCGTATTGAAATGCCTCTAAAAGGAAGCCGAAACGCTTTTGAGCCTCTTCCATATTTATGCCGATTATTTTAAAGATCCTTTCCTGCAGCTTTTGGTCGTGGATCCTGATTGAGCCAGAGCCGATTTCGGTGCCGTTTAGAACCAGGTCATATGAGCGTGATTTTACTTTTTCCGGTGAAACTTCAAGCGCCGCAAGGTCCTCTTCAGCAGGCGCCGTAAAAGGATGATGTTCGCTTTCCCAGCGTTTTTCCTCATCATTGTATTTAAAAAGCGGGAAATCAACTATCCAGGTAAAAGCAAATTCAGTATTGTATTCTTTGCGCAGGTCCGGCTTATCGGTATTGTATTTTTTTTGAGCTTCCTCGTAAGGTATGCGTTTAAAAGGGGTTGCCAGGTCAATGCCGCGCGCCTCCTTAAAAATCAATTTCATCAGGTCCTCAATTACCGCAAAAATATCGTCTTCGTGCGGAAAGGACATTTCTAAGTCAAGCTGTGTAAATTCCGGCTGGCGGTCTGCGCGAAGGTCTTCGTCGCGGAAGCATTTGGCGATCTGGTAATATTTATCTATCCCCGATACCATAAGTATTTGTTTGAATAATTGCGGCGACTGTGGCAAGGCAAAGAATTCTCCCGGGCAGAGCCTGGCAGGGACAAGGTAATCGCGGGCCCCTTCAGGAGTGGATTTGGTAAGGATAGGAGTTTCGCATTCAATAAACCCCCCCTTGTTCAAGAAAGCCCGG
>VGKM01000227.1 GCA_016867005.1 Candidatus Omnitrophota bacterium
CGGATATACCATTCTTTAAAACGCAACGTCCTCCTGCCAAACCAAGCCCGGTAGCTTATTCCGCTTTTTTCCATAAACTTAATAACGCTATCCGGAAGGGAACCTGTAATTGTGCTGCGGCATTCAAAATCAACAGGCAAAATCAATTCCGCCCCCTGAGGAAGGACCATAATCTTTCCTGTACCGTCATCCAGCCAAAAAGGGACATAAAAACTATTTCCTTCTGCAATCTTGGCCCAATGCCCGGACTTGCCGCTTGAGCGGTATTCCTCTATTAAATACTTGTATAAGACGCATTCAGTTTCGGTAAGCGGGCTTTTAAGCAAGGTTGAATTTTCAGCTAAGCCGCATAATTCAACCAGACCCATAGCCAGGCCTCGGACAGTTGAGGTAGGAAGATTCTCTATTAATCTTTTTCTGCGCAGGCGTTTAAAACCACGGAAAAAAGACCAGATACCGAAGAAAAAACCAAATGCAGCATACCCGATATCCCGGCTATCGCTCATCTATATTATGCAAAGCCCTTTATTTGACTTGTTTCTCGGCAATATCGCCTGCGATAGGAAGTTTAAAATATTCTCCCTGAAAGGCCTTGATCATTAAAACGATCCAGAGGATTATCTGAACCAGGCCAAGCAAAGAGCTTATTGCCAATCCCAGGAAAGGGACAAAACCAAGCATAAAACCCAGCACGAAGCTTATAACAAACAATCCGCCAAAAACCACTATTGATTGCATAGCATGAAAGCGCACAAATTTATTTTCTTTTTCAACCAGAAAGAAAATGATCCCGGTAATAAACCCGAGCAGATAGCTTAAAAGCGCTTCCACATTCGCCTGCATCCCAGTTGAGGTCTTGCCTAAATTTTTTATTTCCATGCCTCCCCCTTTCTTAAAAATACCATTATATTATTATATGCCAAATAACCGGCATATCAAGGCAATTAAGACAGATTAAAACAGTATTATCTTTTAAGAAAAGCGGATAAGGATTTGACAATATGCAGTGGAGACGGCGGGCAACCTGCGATATGGAGCTCAACGGGCAGGATATCTTTTACTGCGCCTTCGACATAATAGGAGCCCTTAAAAATACCGCCATCCAAAGCGCAATCCCCGCAGGTAATGACAAACTTCGGCTCAGGCATGGCAGCATAGGTCTTTTTTAAAGCAGTAAGCATATTCTTTGAAACTGGCCCGGTAACTAACAGCGCGTCGGCATGGCGCGGGGAAGCTGTAAAACTTATGCCGAACCTTTGCAAATCATAAATCGGATTATTCGCAGAAATTATTTCTGATTCACATGCCCCGCATGAACCGGTATCAACTTCGCGTATAAACAATGACCTGCCGAATTTTTTCTTAATCAAAGACCTTAGTTCCAGGCCGGCTACTTCTATCTCTTTAAATGGCTCCTGGCCGATATGCCTGGCCACTACGCCTTTTATAATCCTGTTTTTAAGTATATTCATCATAATTTAAAGGTCATTCCCCGAATAGGATAAATCAAAACTTTTGTTACAAAGCGGAAAATCCGGAATGATATTGCCCAATACAGCATAAGACAGGCCCTGCCAGTTCAAGAAAGACGGATCGACAACTTTGCATCTTTCAATTAACCCGGCGGAATCTGTTTTAAGCCAGTATAAAACCGGACCCCTCCATCCTTCCGCATAGCCTAAGGCGCTCCCTGCTTTTGGGCAGGCATCCACCTTAACCTGCTCCCCCTCAATAAGCTTTTTAGTAAATTCATTGACCAGGCGGCATGATTCTTTGAATTCAAGGAACCTGACCCTCAACCTTGCCAAAACATCTCCGGATTCCTGTGTAAACATCTGAAACTTAACTTCCCTGTATGCTCCCGGAAAATATTTTCTCAGATCCGTAGGGATGCCTGAGGCGCGTCCGGCAAGGCCGATTATGCCTAAATCTTCCGCGGTTTTCCTGCGTAAAACCCCCGTAGTATCAACTCTATCCATAAAAGAAACACTGGAATTCAGCATTTTTTCCAATTCATCAAAAT
>VGKM01000228.1 GCA_016867005.1 Candidatus Omnitrophota bacterium
GACCTTGGGTCCTGGCCTTTGATCTCACCTTTAAACTCTCTGCCATCCGGCAAAGTCACCGTAATCTTATCCGCTTCTTTAATAACATGTTCGTTGGTCAGGATATAACCCTCTTTGTTTATTATTACACCTGAACCAAGGCCCACTCTTTTGTATTCGCGCTCCGGCATCTGGCCGAAGAAATCCTCAAAGAATTTTTTAAATGACTCGTCCTGCCCGGGCATTCCACCGCCAAAGGGCTGGTTAAAACGCATCATCCTGTTCCCCGTTTTTTCGGTATGTTCTGTGCTGATAGAAACAACCGCCTTGCCGGTAACGCTGGCAACATTGATTATCGCATCCTCGATACTTATAATATTAAGCGCAGGGGTAATTTCAGGGGCCTGCTCCTGGCTTTGCGCTGTAACCGAAGAAAAAAGGTCAAGTTTGACTGAAAGGGCCAGGCCAAAAATCAATCCGACTAGCCCGGCAAAAACTACAACTAAAATAATTTTTTTCTTCATATGGAGCCTCCTGTCCTACCTCTACCTTCTCAACCTCGCAGGTTAAGAACGTTAAAAGACACGTTTAAACCTGCGAGGTTTAAACGGCTAAGCGGTTAAACGGTTAAAGATTATAACTTAATTTTCTTCCTGATCTCTTTTTCTAAATCATCCTGCAATTTTGGTTTTTCTCTCAGCAGTTTTATTGCGGCATCCCTTCCCTGCCCCAATTTCTCCCCGGAAAAAGACAGCCATGTCCCGGCTTTCTCGATTATCCCTAAGTTAACTGCGGCATCAACTATACTGTTTGCTTTGGCAATGCCTTCATTGTGCAATGTCTCAAATTCGGCCTCTTTAAACGGAGGGGCGATTTTATTCTTTACTACCCGGGCCCTGACTCTATTACCGACTACAACATCGCCGTGTTTTAAGGTCTGGATCCTTCTTAAATCAAGCCGCACCGAAGCATAGAACTTTAGAGCACGGCCGCCGGGAGTTGTTTCGGGTGAACCGAACATCACGCCTATCTTCTCCCTCAACTGGTTAATAAAGATCACGCAGGTGCGAGATTTACTGATTGCTGCCGTAAGTTTCCGGAGCGCCTGGGACATGAGCCGTGCCTGCAGCCCCACATGCGCATCGCCCATTTCCCCCTCGATCTCTGCACGGGGAGTAAGAGCTGCTACAGAATCAATGACAACCAGATCAACGGCATTTGAACGCACCAATGTCTCTGCAATTTCCAGCGCCTGCTCTCCTGTATCCGGCTGTGAGATCAAAAGGTCATCGAGGTTTACGCCGATGATCTTAGCGTAAGTAGCATCAAAGGCATGTTCCGCATCAATAAAGGCGGCAACCCCGCCCTTTTTCTGGATCTCCTTGATCACGCTTAAAGTCAAGGTGGTCTTGCCTGATGCTTCAGGCCCGAAAACTTCGATTATTCTTCCGCGCGGAAGCCCGCCGATACCTAATGCAACATCAAGAGTAAGCGTGCCGGTGGGTATAGCTTCTACATCTGCTTTCACATCGCCGCCAAGCTTCATGATCGAACCTTTGCCAAACTGTTTTTCTATCTGGGCAAGCGCCAACTCCAGCGCTTTTTGACGATTTAACGAATCTTTTGATTCTTCTTTTTTCTTTTCTGCTGACATAATTTCCTCCTATTATATTATAAAATTCAGTTAATTATTATAACTTGCCTGTATCAGGCTGTCAAACAAAAAAACCCTCCTTCCTACTTAATAGACGTAAAAAGGAGGGAAATCTAACGCGATATTTTATTTGCTGCTTATTTCATTACAGCTTAGCGCAAGAATATACTGAATTACCGTCAATCTGAGCAACAAGGGCCCTGGAATATCCGGCCGGGCAGCTAACGCCCGGGTTAAAACCATTGCAATTTACTTGTGTAGTAGTGCCGGGATTAGCATCATCATCAATGTAATTAGTACACGCGCCATCCCAACAGTACTGGCTGGAAATACTGTAGTTTTCTCCAAGTGCCAAACGTTGAACTCTTAGTTCACGGTAGCTGCCGTAG
>VGKM01000229.1 GCA_016867005.1 Candidatus Omnitrophota bacterium
CGTGAAGTGATATTCTACGCAGCGCGGGAAACAATTGCCAGGACTATACATGAAAAATATATTGAAGATAATAAATCCAAAATAAAACCTGATGATCCGGCCTTGCTGCCATGGGAGGAACTAAATGCTGGTTATAAATATTCCAACCAGGAACAAGCAGACCATATTCTCGAAAAACTAAGATCACTTGATTATGATATTTTACCCGTAACCAAACGCGATATTAATTTGATTAAATTTACGCCAGAAGAAGTTTTAAAAATGGCTGAGCTGGAGCATGAACGTTTTGTTTTAGAAAGAAAGAAACAGGGGTGGGTACATGGCAAAGTTAAAGATCCCGTTCGAAAGATTAACCCTTGCCTTGTTCCCTGGGATGAACTTGACGATGAAAACAAAGAAATTAACATAAACATTGTAAAAGCAATTCCAGAAATATTATCAGAAGCAGGGTTGGAGATCCACTGAATGAAATATTTTTTTATAAATAGAAATTGTTGGGAGGGTGTTTAATTTGTATCCTTACCGGGTATTTGTCAGTTATTCGCGCGAAGATTTGGCGCTGGTTGATAAGCTGCAACAACATCTAAAGAGTGTTGGCGCCCTTCCCATGTTTGACCAGCATATAAAATATGCGGATCGTTTTTCCGAGGAGATTCGCCGCCAGATATCTTATGCCCACATCTTTATTACATTAATCACTGAAAAATCAAAAGAAAGCCCGTGGGTTCTTCAGGAAATTGGCTATGCCATGGGCTTACGTGTTCCGGTTTTACCTCTGGCCCTTGATCAACCGCCGGCCGGTATGGCTGGTGAAATTCAAGCCTTCAAAGTAGATCCTGCACTCGAGGGTCTAAGTACGGTTCTAACCCCTGATGATTTATCCGACGTGGTAAAAACTGCCCAAAGAGAAATAACTGCCATGTTAGAGTGCACCGAAAAACTATCTGCCAGGACTGAAAAAATAGTTAAAAACGCCGTTCGTATCTACGAAAGATATTGCAAATATTATGGCCCGGCAAAAATCAGACAGCGTATGGCTTATAGCTCTTTTAGTATTCCCAAACAGCGTATTAATAATCCAATATGGGAAAAAAGAGAAGGGCTTGATCTGCGTGGCCCTGAAACAAGAGAACTCCTTCAACAGGAAAGATTAATCATGGAAAAACATGCTCTAAAAGGAGGATGCGACCTGATACTTGACCCCTATGTGCGTTCCTCCAGCAGTCTAAATTTAAACAGTAACTATAGTGAAACAGAAATAGAGAAAATTAAGATATCAACCCGGACGCGCTTGGAAACACTGATTGATTTTCTTGACAGTATGCCTGATGAGCTGGTTAGAGTTGTCTTCCAGGAAGGCAAAATCGAAGGCGGCATGCATATTGTTGGCGATTGGTTTGCGACTGAAGCGGTAGTGCCTAAGTATAAAGGAGGCTATAAGCAAACCACCTTTACTCACCATGCTCCAACCGTTCTGAGCAAAATTGAGGCTTTTGATAATGAATTTGAAGAAATACTTGAAGAAACAAACCTGAAGGGTAAGTCATCCCGGGAAGCTGCGATTGAAACTTTGAAAAATATTCTACATGAAGAATCTCTGTCTATTTAAGCGCAACCATTACCGTGAATCGGTCAGTGAACAGTTCAAGCAGCATTGCTTTTTTCAATATTTTAGCGAGAGGGCGCGAGCAGTAAGGTGAATAACCTAAACAGTGCCGAAGAGGGCAGCGCGCAAGTAAAAACCCGTTCAATCCGTGTCTTTGTATCATCAACTTTTCGCGATATGATTTCCGAACGTGATAAGTTAATGACCCATACCTGGCCAATCCTGCGTAAACTGTGCCAGGAGCGCCAGGTTGAGCTGGTCGAGGTCGACCTGCGCTGGGGAATCGCTGAAGAGCAAAGTACCCGCAAAGAAACCTTAAAACTCTGTTTAGATGAGATCCGCGCCTGCCGCCCTTATTTCATCGGCCTGCTGGGTGAACGTTACGGATGGGTGCCCGGTGAAGAGGCTTTTACTG
>VGKM01000230.1 GCA_016867005.1 Candidatus Omnitrophota bacterium
CCAACCGTCAAGAACGCTTAAATTGGGGACTCCGTTAAGGCAGGCCTTCATACCGCTTGTGCCGGAGGCCTCCTGCGGCGGAAGTGGATTATTCAGCCAGAGGTCGCAGCCTGAAGTAATTAATTTGCCCTGCGTCATATCGTAATCTTCTAAGTATGCAATTTTGATTTTTAGGCTTAACTCTTTAATCCTTAAAAATATATTTTTTATCAGCTCTTTGCCGCCGCCATCCTTAGGGTGCGCCTTCCCCGCATAAATAATCTGCATCTTACCTATATTATCATTAATCTGGGCTAATCGGTTTATATCGCTAAATAAAAGGTCTGCCCTTTTGTAAGGCGTAGCGCGGCGGGCAAAACCTATAGTAAAAGTGTCATAGCCCATGCCAATACCTGTACGGGCATTTACATAATCAATGAGCTCTTTTTTTGCCTCTTTGTGCGCCTGGGATATTTCTTCTTTAGGGATACCCAAAGCGTAACGTAAGGAAAAATAATCTGATTGCCAGCCGGGGATATATTTATCGTAAAGCTTTTTGAATGCCTGGGCTGCCCAAGTCAGCAAATGAATACCGTTGGTAATAGAATCTATGGAATAACCGGGAAACATCCCCCGCGTCACCTCGCCGTGTTTTTTAGCTACCCCGTTTACATATTTACTCAGATTCAAGGCGATCAAAGTCATATTCATCTCATTATCGCGGATGAACAGTTCCGGCATCTCAAAAGGCACATTGCTCTGCAGGGCCTTCCTTGCCAAATCAAGAGGAAAACGGTCGTGCCCTGCGGCTACCGGCGTATGCGTGGTAAATATGCACTTATTCCGGGCTGCCTCAATGTCATATTTTTTCGAAATATCCGCCTCGCCGTCTTTTTTCGTCCTCTCCAGCAATTCGAGGGTCAGGAAGCTAGCATGCCCTTCATTCATATGGTATTTTTCGATATTCTTATATCCTACGGCTTCGATTGCCCTTACGCCGCCTATGCCGAGGATTATCTCCTGGCAAAGCCGGTACCACTTGTCTCCACCGTAAAGAAAACTGGTTAGGTTACGGTCGTATTCGGCGTTTTCCGGTAAGTTAGTATCCAGAAAATAAACCGGCACGGTTGCGCCGCTAGCACCCCTGACGATATATTCCCACGCCTGGACCTTAACTTTTCTTCCTTCGATAAAAACAGTAACCTTCTCGGGTAAAAGTTCTAAAAACTCCTCTTTATCCCACTCCACCGCTGACTCTGACTGATTCCCCTTTGCGTCCAGTTTTTGCGCAAAATAGCCTTTTTCGTTAAGCAGTGTTACGGCGATAAGCGGGACGTTTAAATCCGCGCAGGATTTTATCGTATCTCCGGCAAGTACCCCTAATCCGCCGCTATATGTGGGCATTTTAGGGTCAAGGCCTATCTCCATGGTAAAATAGGCAATCCTTCTTTTCTTAAAATCTTGTTTTTTCATAAAACGCCCTTTCAGTTATTTTGAAGACTTAAGTTGAAATGGAAACCATTTCTTGATATAAACGCTCTGCGTCTTCTCTACGGCACAGCTCGGTTCCGGGTGTCATAACTGCCGCTGTTCCAGCAGCCACGCCAAATCTTATTGCCTCGTATACCGACATGCCTTTTGCCAAACTCAAGACAATACCCGCAACCATACTATCTCCCGCGCCCACTTTACTGATAACGGGCACTGTCGGAGATACGATATGCTCTGCCGTTTTATCAGCGGACATGATAACCCCGGCCGCGCCAAGCGAGACAACAACTACTTCACTTTGACCGGCCTCAACCACCGCTCTGGCTTTCTCCTTTATCTGAGGCTCTTCTTTAATCTCCTCGTCAAAGAGTTCCCTGAATTCGCGGATATTCGGCTTGATCAAATATACACCTTCCCGTAAAACCGGTTTTAGGTTTTCACTTGGCGCGTCAACGATAACTTTGATGTTTCTTTCTTTTCCTATCCGCGCTACGCGCGCGTAGAAATCCTCCGGCACCCCGAAAGGAAGACTGCCGCTCGCCACGA
>VGKM01000231.1 GCA_016867005.1 Candidatus Omnitrophota bacterium
AAACTGTTGTCATTTTTGTAGCGAGTGGCAATTTTGGAAGATATATCGTTCCATGAGCGGTGAAAGAATATTTGAAGAGATTGCCTATCAAATAAAAAAGTTTCCCAGAGTAAATTATTTTTATTTTATCGGATCACTATTGAATGGCACTGTAGAGGCGCTGTCTAAATTTTGCGATTTGATAATCCGTAATGAATTAAAAATAAGGTGGGCAGGACAAGCGATTATCAGGCCAGAGATGACAAGGGAGCTTTTGGAAAAGATGCGCAAGGCAGGGTGCGAATGGCTGGGGTATGGCATAGAGAGTGGATCGCAAAAAGTGGTCGATAGCATGAATAAACACTTTTCTATTACTAATGCCGAAGATGTTTTGCGCGATACCCACCAAGCAGGTATTGGCACACAGGTCAATTTTATGTTCGGCGTTCCGACGGAAACAGAGAAAGACTTTGCTGAGACCCTAGAGTTCCTTAAAAGAAACAGGGAGAATATTGATACGGTTTTAGCCAGCCAATCTTTTTGCGTGATAGACAAAGGAACCTATCTTCATGCGCATGCTCAAAAATTCGGCATTATAAATGCAAACCATCACCTTTACTGGGAAACAAACGGCAATAATTATGCAGAAAGGTTTAGGCGTTATGAGGAGTTTTGCCAATTAGCGCTATCCTTGGGCTTGCCGGAGACCTCTGGGGTTTTAAGAACCAAGCCTGATAAATGGATGCTTTTAGGCGATTATTACTTATTTAAAAAAGACTATGCGCAGGCAATAGAATGTTTTAAGAGGTCATTACAAACAGAATCGTGGAATGACTTAACTTTAAAAAAATTAGAATTATGCCAGAAGGAACCGAAGGCTTGATTTCCATGGATAATTTAACTAAACCTGAAGAAATAATTGCCAGCAATCTCACCGAAACCCATAGAAAAATATTTGAAGCGCTGAGCCGCCTTAATTTAAAGGACAAGCTGGATAATTTTCTGCTTATCGAGCAAGAAAAGCAAGCTAGAGAAGGGCATGTTTCTGGTTATCCTTATTGGTTAACCATAGATCCGGCTAATTTCTGCTCTTTAAGATGTCCTTTTTGCCCTACTGGCCAGGGCCGTAGCTCGAGGGGTAGGGGTGTGTTATCTTGGGATAATTTTAGAAAAACAATGGATGAGTTGGGGACATATCTACTACATATAGATTTTTGTAATTGGGGAGAGCCGCTCTTAAACCCAGACATTTACAGAATGGTTAAATATGCCAAACAGTACAATATAGATACAAAAATAGATTCGAACTTGAATCACCTTAACGGAAAAGGTGCTGAAGATATGGTTTTATGCGGATTAGATAAATTGATTGTTTCTCTTGATGGGGCAACCCAGGAGACATATTCCCGGTATAGAATAGGCGGAGATTTTGATAAGGTTATGGGACATCTGAAGCTATTGCTTAAAAAAAGAAAAGACCTGGGTAGCTCGCATCCTTATATTTCGTGGCAATTTTTAGTATTCAGGCACAATGAACACGAGATTGAAGAAGTTAAAAAGATTGCCAAGGATATAGGGGTAGATCATGTCGGGATAACTAAGGCCTTCATCGGTAATAAGGAATGGATCCCTTTAAATGAAGAATATAGCCACTATAAAAAAGACGAGATCAATAATGATTTTACTTCACAGCATTTTAAGCCGCCACAGGACATGCTATGTAATTGGCCGTGGGAGGCCATAGCCATAAACCCGGATGGTTCGGTTTCAGCCTGTTGTTCGGTAGAGGATGAAAAGGACGATTTCGGGAATATCTTTGAAAATGCCTTTAAAGAGATTTGGAATAATAATAAATATAGGCAAGCCAGAAGATTTATTAAAGATAAACTAAAGCCTGCGCAAGAAGAAAGCAATATTTGTATCGGGTGCAGGCATTCAGGGTTGATTAATCTGGATATCCTTTCCTGCCACTCATTTTTTAACCACCAGGGTAGCATATGAAAATTGCATTAATACAGTCTCCGGTTTGGGGTA
>VGKM01000232.1 GCA_016867005.1 Candidatus Omnitrophota bacterium
GACGATGTTGGCAAGCGTTTTAAGCGAAAATGGTGTTTCACTTCCCGCAAGATAAAGACCGCGGCGAATAGGCAAAAGCTGCCTGGAATCAAACATCCTAGTCAGTTTAGACCGTGGTGAAGCATACTCTTGCAAAGTTTCTTTCACAACTAGTTTATCCTGATAAACCTGATCATAGTTGTTCATCATGCTTTCCTCCATTGAGTATGAATTTATCATACTATCCGGAGAAAAGCAAGCAAATATATCCAATTACAAGGAAACAAAATAACAAGTTACTTGAGTTCCCCTGTGTCTTCCTAAAAACGAAACTATTATTCTGATTATTAGTCTATTATTTAGGATAAGGAAAGGAGGGGACCGTATACAGTATTGAGGATGGACGAATACTGGTAGTGGGCGGCATCAAAGACGTTAATATCCTCAGCAGTGAATGGTTTGAGCAGGGATACCGGGCTTGCTTGATAAGCCTTATTTATCAACTAAAATACTATACTCCGTTATTTTAACAAAAAACGCAGGTTATGCTATTCTGATAGCCCCATGCCAATGTTGCGCGTTCCTGCAAAAATTGACGTTGTTCGTTAAATGGGGAACTCGCAATTAGGATTTATGTAGCGGCCTTTTGACTGAGTTTGTTTTCCGTACTGTATTGCTTCCTCTGGGCAACGATTGATACAGGCAAAACATTGAACGCAGTTATTTCCCCATTGCGGTTTACCATCCACCGCAATATTTTCTGTGTTACATATCTCTGCACAAAGTCCACAGGCAGTACAGTTATCATTTGCATGGAACTTCTTTGTATCCATGGCATATTTCTTGAAAAAGAAGTTTATGATATAAGATTTTTTAAAGGGTTGGCTGCCACTAATCGTATCAAAGTGGTCGTCCCGCTTGGATTTTAAGGCCATACTTATTTCCGCCAGTCGGCTTTCGGCAGCAACTAATTTCTTTTCCACCTCTGCCTTCGGATCAAGGTTATAACCGCTAATCATATAGTTGTTTGGCATCACAAGCGAAAAGCCGCTGTTTAGTTTTAGCCCTTTACCACGCAAGCGTCTTTTAAGAATACGGGTTGTGTAGCCTTCATTATCACCACAGTTTGCTACAGAAAAAATATAGTTTTCATCGTAATTATTTATCTTCATTGCCTTGATAAAATCCAGGACCATGTATGGCGGTTGCCAGGCATAAATAGGATAAACAAAACCCACTATCTCGTCCGGAGAAAGATTGTAAGTAAGAGGTTTTCCACTATTTAATTCAGCTGCTATTGAAACCAGCGGTTCGTCAAGTTCACGGCTCAAATACTGCGCAGCATAAAGAGAATTGCCCGTACCTGTAAAGTAAAAGATCATGATTAGCCCTCTTTTCAAAAAATCAGCACTTATGATACCTGCTATTATTATGGCACATTATTTTAACGGTAGTGGTTAAAATATTTATTATTCCCAATAAAAGCTGGTTAATAACTCTGGAATAATGAGCCTGCTTAAATTTTATCAATATTTCTGGCTAAAAGAAGCGGTTCAGGATAATCAAACCTTTGGGTAATGGATGGAATAAAGTATCCGGTAGCGCCCCTGGCGAATCCGGTAGCGCTCTAAGCCGGTTAATTTTTCACATCCTGAATGTAAGCAGGAGATAGAAACCGAATAATGAATTTAACTTGTACAACGGCGCATAAAGAGTTGTTTATTACCTCAGAACGGAGGAATGGGATTTATGCAAAAAGAGATCACTCACGGCTCTGATTTATTCGACGACCGGGGCAACCTGACCCAGACCGGGTGGACAAAGCAACTTCATCCTCTAGGAACGGTGTCTTCTTCTATGAATGGCAGTGTTAGTCGATAGAGCCAGGGTTAGTCGCTGTAATTAAAAAGTAACCCGCTTGTAATATCTTCGTAACGTTCTACCGTTATAATAAGGAGCAGTTGACCCCCTCTTTTTAATATATACATTAGGCACAGTTGATATTGTGCCTTCTTTCTTTCTAATGCTA
>VGKM01000233.1 GCA_016867005.1 Candidatus Omnitrophota bacterium
AAGCGCTGATAAGGTCTTCTAAGTCCATCTGTTCGCGCTCGATACGCTTCCAGACGCGCTCAGCATCTTCGCCGCTTTCCGGGCCGATGCCCATTTTGCCTTCGATTATGCCGTCAGTTTCATTGATCAGGAAGAGGACTGCCCGGTTAAACCCAAGGCCTGCGTGAGCCGTAACCCCGGTCAGGATGATGTAGAGGATCTCATCCAGCTGAAGGGTGGTACGCATGGCATTGGAGACCTCATAGAGTATTGCCAGCTCAAGTTTAGTCCGTTCAAGTTCCTGTTCCAGCTTATTAGTGTCTTCCATATCCACCAAATTTAGCACAAATTATGCCTATCGTCAACCCAATTTCCAACATCCCCCTTTCTAACCTCGGAGGTTGGAAAGGGGGAAGTCGGGAGGGTGGGGAGCCAAGGGGATTGTGATTGACAGTGCGGGGAAAAAATGCTATATTAAAACACTAATTTATTAATAATATTGAAGGGAGATGATAAAATTGTCGCAAATTGAAGTCAGAAAAGACGAGTCATTCGAAGCGGCTTTACGCCGTTTCAAGAGGCAGATCGAAGCAGAGGGTATTTTAAAGGAAGTCCGCGAGCGCAAGCACTATGAAAAACCCAGCGAACGCAAAAGAAAGAAATCAAGAAGAAGGTAGCTTAAGATGCGCTTTTCGCTTTCAACTTCGTGGAATGCTGTCAGGTATACCAGCGGCCGTGACTTGATCTTTGAGATAAAGGAATTGGGTTTTGACGAAGTAGAGCTTAGTTTTAACCTTACAGCTTCTATGGTCAGCCAAATCGAAGAGTTGGTCAAAGACGGCTCGATCAAAATCAGCAGCCTGCATAATTTCTGCCCTATCCCGGAAAATGTCAAGCGAGAGCTTGCCCTGCCGGATTTCTATTCTATGTCCAGCACTAATGAAGAAGAGCGTAATAAGTCCGTCGAGCAAACAAAGAATACTATTTACTCGGCCGCGCGCCTGAAGGCGCAAGCAGTTGTCCTCCACACAGGCAGGGTGGAGATGGAAGATGATACGCGCAAGCTTATGGAGCTCTTCCGCAGCGGCCTTGCCGAAAAAGAGGAATTTAAAAGATTAAGGCAGGCATTTATTGAAAGCCGCCGAAAACAAGCTGCGCCGTTTCTTGAAAATACTTTAAGGAGCCTGGAGGAACTTAACAGTTTTGCCGTCAAAGAAAACATCAAGCTTGGCGTTGAGACCAGGTTTTATTTCCGCGAAATCCCTGTTTTTGAAGAACTCGGTATTATTTTTGAAAAATTCAAGGGCTCTAATATCTTTTATTGGCATGATACAGGCCATGCCCAGCTTATGGAAGATCTGGGCCTTGCCAGGCACAAAGATTTTCTTGATGCGTACGGCGGTTTACTCCTTGGGGTACACCTCCATGATATTTTGAATTGCCAGGACCATTTAGCGCCTTCTTGCGGAGAAATAGATTTCGGCATGATCGCACCTTATATTAAAGAAGGGGTTTTAAAGGTCATCGAGGCGCACAGCCGTTCAAGCGCAAACGAAATAAAAAAGGGCGCAGAATTCCTGGAAAAAACTTTTGTCAAAAATGGCTAACCTAAGGCTTCCTGTAGTTGCCGGTACTTTCTATCCGCAGGATGCGGCAAAATTATCCTTACAGATAGAAGGTTTTGTCGATAAGAAGGCAAAAAAAACAGATTGTATCGCCTGTATGCTTCCGCATGCCGGTTATATTTATTCCGGCAGGGTGGCAGCCCAGACCTTATCAAGGATCAATATAAAAAACAAAGTCGTACTTTTCGGGCCCAATCATACCGGCAGCGGCGCTCCTTTTAGCATACAGACAAAAGGTGTTTGGCAGACGCCTTTGGGCGACCTAAAAGTCGAGTCGAAATTAGCCAATGCCTGTTTAGAGCATTCGGATTTTTTGCAGGCCGACAGCGAGGCACACCTTGAAGAACATTCTCTGGAGGTTGAGCTGCCGATCCTGCAGTACTTCAAAAAAGATTTTGA
>VGKM01000234.1 GCA_016867005.1 Candidatus Omnitrophota bacterium
TAAAGAAGCAGCAGCCCGCATATAACAAAGCACAATCGACCCTTTGTGTTCTGTGTTCTGTAAAATGAAAAAGGATGTGCTGTTTTGAAATTAGATCAATTAAAGCCTGGTGCTGTCGTTGAAGGTCCTCTTTTTAACGAGCCTATAGATATTATTTTAGTAACATCTATAGGCAAATCATTCAAGATTTTTGGTAAAGGGCTTAAAACCGGGCAGGCACATGATGCGATTCTTTCGGAAGAACAAATAGAGCTCCTTAAAGCACAGCCAGAAAAAATATTATTTGACGGAGATGCTTCTAACTTTCGCCTTGGAATTGAGGCTATGCGCTTAGGATTAGCTTTTGAATATGATCCTTATTTTAGTCTTTCCATTGCACGTATTGATCCCTTACCTCACCAATTAGAAGCAGTATATGAGTATTTTATTAAAATACCACGGATTCGCTTTCTATTGGCAGATGACCCTGGCGCAGGTAAAACAATTATGGCAGGGCTGCTCATTAAAGAACTCAAAATACGTGGTTTGATAAAACGCACTCTCATCGTTACCCCGGCTAACCTTTCATTTCAGTGGCAGCGAGAGCTGAAAGATAAATTTCGTGAAAATTTTGAGGTGATTAGAAGCGATGTATTGCGAGCAAATTACGGAACAAATCCTTGGCAAGAAAAAAACCAGGTAATCACATCAATAGCTTGGATTTCACGTATTGAAGATGCCAAGGAAAGCCTGATGAGAAGCCATTGGGACCTTATTATTGTTGACGAAGCGCACAAGATGAGCGCATACAGTTCTGATAAAAAGACTTTAGCTTATAAATTAGGCGAAAATCTTTCAAATATGACCGATCATTATTTATTAATGACGGCAACACCACATAAGGGAGATCCAGAAAACTTCTGCCTCTTTTTGGAACTCTTAGATAAGGATATCTATGGTGATATTAAAAGTTTAGAAGAAGCTATGCGTCGACAAGAAGCTCCGTTCTATTTAAGAAGAGTGAAAGAAGCGCTGGTTACATTCCCGGATCCTGAAACGGGACACGTTAAAACATTGTTTACAAAGAGACGTGTTGAAACGGTTGAGTTTCAGATTGATATGGAGGAATACGATTTTTACGATGCTTTAACACGCTATGTTGAAGACCAATCTATTAAAGCAGCAGCTGACGATACTGCACGTGGTCGTGCCCTGGGCTTTACAATGGCTTTACTGCAAAGGCGTTTTGCTTCAAGTGTTTATGCTGCTCGCCGCAGTTTGGAACGAATGAAGCAGAGTAGAGAAAAAATATTAGCAGATCCTGAAGGCTACCGGCAATCTCAAATATTGAAAAAATTACCTGATGATTATGAGGAATTAACCGATGAAGAACGCGAAAAAATCATAGCTGATTTAGAGGAAGTTGTAGCATCAGTAGATCCTGCAGCACTTAAAGAGGAAATAATAACCCTTGGAAAATTAATAGAACAAGCACTTCAGCTGGAGGTAAGAGAAGTAGAGTCTAAATTGGTAAAGTTGAAAGAGGTAATTACAGATCAGGGCGTATTCCAGGATCCGAAAATGAAACTCTTGATTTTTACCGAACACAAAGATACTTTGGATTACTTAGTGAACAAACTAGTAAGCTGGGGGTTAACGGTAACTCAAATACACGGTGGCTTAAAAGTTGGTGATCGCGACACCCCTGGTTCCAGGATCTACGCAGAGCTTCAATTTCGTGAAGAATCGCAGGTTATGGTAGCCACTGAAGCCGCTGGTGAAGGTATAAATTTGCAATTCTGTTGGCTTATGATAAATTATGATATACCCTGGAACCCAGTACGTTTGGAGCAGCGCATGGGGAGGATTCACCGCTATGGGCAAGAAAAAGATTGCCTGATTTTTAACTTTGTAGCAATTAATACACGCGAGGGCCGTGTCCTTCATAAATTATTTGAACGTATTAAAAAGATAGAAGACGATCTTGATCCGGAACGCACCGGAAAAATCTTTAACGTGGT
>VGKM01000235.1 GCA_016867005.1 Candidatus Omnitrophota bacterium
TTTCCTGTTTTTTGCTATTGGTCTTTTATTTCATGCAAAATTCTTATGCCAAGGAATTAACTATTCTTTACACCGGTTCTACCCATGCCATGCTTTATCCATGCAGCTGCCCGGTTGAACAGGACGGTGGAGTTTCCCGCCGTATGTCGCTCGTAGAAAGCTTGAGAAAAAAAAGCCCTGACTCAATACTCCTGGATTCGGGTAATTTCTTTGCCGGCGGGCTGATGGATGAATATACACAGAGCACCGAATTGAACTTAAAGCGCACCGAGGTCAATCTGGAAGCGATGCAGATGATGAAATACGATGCAGCGCTTATAAGTGACGATGAGTTCAATTTCGGCATGGATTTTTTGAAGGAGAAAACAGAGAAAATAAATATCAGTTTTCTTTCCGCTAATGCAGCTGTCGGCAGGGTGAGCCCTTATATAATTAAGGAAAAGGGCGGAGTAAGGATCGGCATCATCGGTTTAACAAACAGAAATGCCAAGCAAAAAGCCGTTAACCTGGATTTTGCTGACCCTCAAAGTGCCGCAGAAAAGGCAGTGAAAGAGCTTAAAGAGGATAACGGGGTTGATATTGTGATCCTTCTCAGCAGTTTAAACGAGAAGGACAATATCGACCTGGTAAATGCAATTAAAGGCATTGATATCGTTATCCTTGCGCAGCCGGCGAAAGAAGATTTATTTAAGAAAATCGGAGATACCCTGTTTGTTTTTCCTTCCTGGCAGGGTAGGAAACTCGGAGTTTTAAAGTTAAACTTGAAAGATAAAAAGATCTCCGGTTACAAAGTTGACCTGGAACGGCTTTCAGACGAGATCAAAGATGACCGAAAGATGCAGGAAATCCTTCCGCGGTGTTTTTCGGATATTAATTGCAAGGAAAACAATGTTGCCGGCACATGCTTAAAACCAGGGGCCATGGATTCAAGCTGCCAGTTTGCAAAAGCAAAACAAGTCAAACTGCTCGTTATTACTTCAAAGAATTGCGTATTCTGCGATACAGAAAAGGTTATCAGTTGGCTTAAAAATGCATTCCCGGGACTTACAGCAGAATTTCTTTATTTCCCGGACAAAAAATCATCCAAATTGGTCAATGACCTTAAGATCGAAGGGCTGCCGGCCTATTTGTTGCCAAAAGATATAAAAACCGAGAAGGCATTTGACGGGATAAAAAACAACCTTGAACTGAAAAAAGATTATTATCTTGTAAAACAGGAATTTTCCGGGGTTTCCTATTACCTTAACCGTGAAAAAAGGAAAGATGTTATTGACCTTTTTATAGGCCTTTATGACCAGGATGCAGGGGCGGTCCTTGAGGCGATAAGGGAATTTAATCCGGATGTGCATTTTCTGGCGATCGAGCAGGATGGTAAGTTTGATTCTAAGGGCGGTAAACAGGAAACAGAAGAATACCTGCGCTCGGTATGTGTTAAAAAATATTACCCTAATATTTTCTGGGATTATCTTATCTGCCGTACCAAAGAGATCAACAGCAGCTGGTGGGACAGCTGTTTGGGCGACTATGACCCGGCTAAGATCAAAACTTGCGCTACTTCGGCCGAAGGAGCGGAATTATTAAAAGAGAATATCAAATTGAACAAAGAACTGAAAGTTATTTTCGGGCCGGTATACCTGGTTGATAACCAGCAGGTATTCAGCACTTCCGGCGCTCCGACTAAAGGTGATTTTAAGAAGATTTTCAAAAAATGAGGTGGGTATGAATAAATCTAAAAGGATTTATCTTATTGATGTTACAAACCGCGACGGGGTGCAGACGTCCAGGATCTGCCTGTCCAAGCTCCAGAAAACAATGATCAACCTTTACCTTAATGATATGGGGGTATTCCAGAGCGAATTTGGGTTCCCTTTAACGCGCCACGAGACAAACTATCTTAATGCAAACCTTGAATTGGCGAAAATGGGCGCATTATCGCCTATACGCCTGGGGGGCTGGATCAGGGCTACCGCAGATGATGTCGGGGCTGCATTT
>VGKM01000236.1 GCA_016867005.1 Candidatus Omnitrophota bacterium
ACAGGAAGAAATGCCTCGATGATGTCGGCTATCTGGACGAAGATTTTAACATGTTTTTGGAAGATGTAGATATGGGCATCCGTTGCACAAAAAAAGGATGGAAACTGCATACTTGCAGCGGAAGCATTATTTATCATAAATTACACGGGACGATCGGGAACGAAGAAAATGCCGATTATTGGAAGGAAGCCAACCGTCTTATGCTGATAGCAAAGCACTGGCCGGAAGAGCTGCCTGACGCCTTGATGGGCAGAGGGTTTTTTTCTGTCCAGAACAGCTTGGACCCGGGAAGAGATATTAGTTCGGTTCTATCGCGGGTTTACAGCAAGATCTTAAAAGAACACGGCCGGGAAACATTAGACAAGATAAGCCCCGTCCTGTTTAGCTCGGTAAGAAAAATTTATAATTTTGAGAAAGACCTTTTTTTGCAAAAATTAGCCAATGCCCAAGATGATGAAAACAGGCTGAATGAAGAATTAAACACCCTCAGGGAGCAGAAGAATGAATTGGCGCTTCTTAAGCAACAAAGGGAAAAAGAGATACTAGAGATCATTAGACAGAAAGACAGAGAGATTTCATCTATTTTGCATCAGAAAGACAGAGAGATTGCATCTATTTTAGAGGATAAACAAAATCAATTAGATTGCCTGAGGCAATTAAAAGACCGGGAAATATCCTCGCTTATTGAGCGCAAAGAAGCAGAATTATCGGAAGCAACAGAATCTTGGAAAAAAGAATTAGATAATGTCAGCCTGGAATTGCAGAAGAAAAATAATGATTTGGTAAATCTATATTCTTCCAGCGGATATAGGTATATTCTGAAACCAATGTGGGATTTCTTATGGCCGATCAAGCAACGGCTTAGAAAAGGAAAAAATAACCTGAGGTTATCGCTTATTAAAATCAAATCAAATTACCTGATAACAAGGGATATCTTGAAGAAAATCGCCCTTACCTCTTCAAAGCTTTTAGGGTTTTGGTCTGCGGGGTTGTTGAGCAGCCGTTTTAAATTCATTTACTTAAACCATCTTAAGCATAATACGATGCCGGTTATGCCGAAAAGGCTGATCTTGATGATCAATAAAAAATGCAACTTACAGTGTAGTTTTTGCGATATCCCAAAAGCAAAGGATAGGGAGGTTGATCTGGATAAAAGCGCAGCTTATAAAGCAATAGATGCCGCTTCAAGAATGGGTTTAACAGACCTGATAATCACTGGGGGAGAGCCATTATTGCATCCCGGATTATTTGAGATAACCGAATATGCAAAATCCAGGAATCTGAAAGTAACCCTGACCAGCAACGGGATACTCATCCGCCAGAACATAGAAAGAATAATTAAGGCAAAATTTGCTTATATCTCTATCTCGATAGACGGCAATGAGCCCACTCATGATAATTTAAGGAATAAAATTGGCGCTTACAGGGAAGCAGCAGAGGCGATAATCTTACTTAAAAAGCACGGCGTGGATACATTTATAAACTTTGTCATTACTAATAAGAATATCTCCCAGCTGGAGGAAGTTTACAGGCATTTTCAAAAACAAGGCGTAACTGTGATTTTCTTCCCGGTTATCAATAAACCTGAGTTATCTTCATTAAGCAGGGAGCAAAAATCCGCTTTCCTTAAATTTATTAAAGCATTGCGGAGCGAGGGCGGGCTTTCGAAGCAGGAATATGATTATTTGAAGGACTCTGTTTTACTTTATCTCGAAGGGAAAAAAGTGAATACCAGATGTTTGGGGTTAAATTTTGAATTTGCAATAAACAATAAAGGGGACATCTCTCCCTGTTGCCTTTGGGACAATAAGAAAGAGGCATTGAACCGGCTCGGCAATATCTTTGAAAACGACCTGGAAGAATTATGGTTCTCCGGTGAATTCCACAAGGCAAGAAAATCAATTTTTCAAGAGGGATGCCGGCAATGCTTTAATCCTTCGTTAAGCGAATTTAGCAAGTTAACCGGGCTTAGCTATTTCGCTCATGGGATA
>VGKM01000237.1 GCA_016867005.1 Candidatus Omnitrophota bacterium
GCAGGCGTGGAACCACGCGTTTTACTGGAATAGCCTGACTCCGAATGGCGGGAGCCAGTTGCCTGAAGCATTGAAAGTAAAGATCGAGGCATCTTTCGGTGATGTGGAAACATTCAAAAAGGAATTGGCAGCTGCGGCAACTACTCAGTTCGGCAGTGGCTGGGCCTGGCTTGTGCTGGATGGAGATAAGCTTAAGGTGGCCAAGACCGGCAATGCGGAAACGCCTCTTACCAAAGGCATGAAACCGCTGCTTACCATTGATGTTTGGGAGCATGCATATTATCTGGATTATCAGAATCGCCGCGCGGATTATGTTAGTGCCGTTCTTGATAAAATAATCAATTGGAACTTTGCGGCGGATAATCTTAAGCACTGAAACTTTCCATTAGAGAAAGGTAAGATGTAATTTCGATGCGCAGTGATCTCAAAGATAGAGTTGTTTTTTTATTTATCGGAATGCTTGCTTGTTTAGCCGCCGGCTGCAAAACATTACCGGCTGCAAAACATCCGATTGAAACCTTTCAGTTGGTTAAATCAGATACGAGCTGGAATGGGGCGCTCCTGCCTGCTTATCCAAAAGGCCAGCCCGAAATCACTATCTTGCGCATCGTAATACCGCCCGGAAAATCTTTAGATAAACATAAGCATCCTGTAATTAATGCCGGTGTGCTGCTTAAGGGAGAATTAACTGTCAGGACCGAAGGCGGGAAGGTGTTCTATCTTAAAGCCGGTGAATCTATTGTGGAAGTGGTAGATACCTGGCATTACGGGAAAAACGAAGGGCCGGAACCTGCGGAAATCATTGTATTCTATGCCGGTACAAAAGGCGCGCCTGTCTCGGTCCCGGGCCAGAATTGATAATATAGGTATGCACAATGAACAAGCTGTGGTATTGTTTATAAGAACATATTAACTACACTTAAATTATTATATGAAATACAAACACGCTTTATTCCTGAACCCATATATTGAGAAGAATGCCACTAATACCATGATGCTTTTTCCTCCCACCGGCTTAGAATATGTGGCGACAAGCGCCAAGGCCGTAGTAGAGAAAGTAACTCTGCTGGACCTGCGTTATGAGAACGAGCTTTCCAAAATCGATAATCTCAATGCTTTTATCAGGGAAAATAATATAGACGCCTTATGCGTAGGTATCGGCTGGGACCGTCAGTTTGAGGAGATCTGCCAGCTGCTTAACCAGCTGCCTAAAGATATACTCTTAGTGGTCGGTGGTTACAAAGCCACGGAAAAAGTAGAGGAGCTTTTTGAGGTATGCCCCTCAATTGACATTATCGTAAGAGGGGAGGGTGAAGAGATCATACAGGATGTCCTGCGCGGGATGCCGAGTGAAAATATTTCAGGTATTTCTTTCCGTAAAGATGGTAGCCTAATACATAATCCTAATCGCGCCCTGCCGGATATTAATTCTCTTACTAATCCTGACCGCTCATTGCGGCACAATGAATATTCTCTGTCTATTAACGGAGTGAGGATAAAAAGCTGGGGTTTTGATGCGGTTTTAACTGCGCGCGGCTGCCCCTTTAACTGTAAATTCTGCACATTCAGTTTGAATCCGCTCGGCCAAAAAAGAAACTATGCCGCCCGCAGCGTTGATTCTGTTATTGAAGAGATCAAGGGCCTTAAGGCAAATATCATTCTGATCAGTGACGACAATTTTTTTACCGACCCGAAACGGGCAGAAGAGATCTGCGACCGGATCATTGAACAAAAAATAAAAAAACGTTTTTTCACCCAGGCGCGCATTGAGATCTCCCGGCACCCCGAGCTCCTAAAGAAAATGGCCCGGGCCGGCTTTAAGGCGCTTCTTATCGGAGTTGAATCCCCGCATGACTGGATACTCAAGCAGATGGATAAGGGTTTTGATCAGGACACAGTAAGAAAATCTTTTGCGGTTTTAAGGAAATACCCTTTCTTTTACAATGTCTACTTTATTTATGGCAACATAGGCGAGACCGAAAAA
>VGKM01000238.1 GCA_016867005.1 Candidatus Omnitrophota bacterium
TTTTTAAACAGGTAATTCTTGATAGCTTCTTTAAAATCCAGGACCGAAGGGTTAACCGTGCCTATATCTATCTTAAACGTCCGGACCAATGATTCCAGAAATAACTGTTCGGTTTCAAAAGTCGGGTCAAGGATCATATGAAAGACGATATCCTCTCTTTCCTTAAGCATCTGGAAAATTTTACGTGAAAGAGTGGTTTTACCGGTGCCGACATCCCCTAAAATCAGGCTTAAGCCGCGTTTAAGGCGTATTTCAATCATGAGCCGAATCAGCGCGGAATGGTGCTGATTTGAGTCATAGAAAAAATGCGGATCAGGGCTCGTTGAGAACGGCTCTTTTTCCAGGCCTATCATTGAATAATAGCTCATTTTCTCTATTTATGTAACTTATTAAATAATAATAAGTTACATTCCTATAGAAATAAATTAAATGCCTAATAGTTTCTTACGGATCAGCCGTAGGGGGTAACCCTCTTTGCTTAACTTCGCAATTTTATTCAAGCGCTCTTTTATCAGCTTTTCCTCATACATTCTTTCGTTGCCATTCTTGCCTAACAGCGGAAAAAGCCCGATCATGGTGTAGTAATTAAGGGTATGATACGGCACACCAAAACGCCTGACTATCTCTTTGGCTGAGACTGTCTTGTTCTTCATCTTCGTTCCCCTTCGCATTATCATGATTTGCAATAATCGTGATTGCTTCGTCAGCCGGCGTACGCCGGCTTCCTCGCAATGACAGACAGTTTGAGTAAATGCTCAAACTAACATAAGTGGCATAATTCTACCACTTCTGCGAAGAAAGTCAAGTAAAATGTTCCAAAATAGTAAGGCCGTAGGGGAGGTTTAAACCTCCCCTACGGCATGAGAATAAAAATAGGGTAGGAGAGATCTAAACCTCCCCTACGGCCAATATTTATGATTTACGGCTGACTAAACGAATATCGTTTCAGCGCGGGAGGCGCCTACGGAGATTATAGAAATTTCTGCCTGCAGCAGGTCTTTTAGGCAGGATAGGTAACTTTTTGCATTTTTAGGCAGGTCTTTATATTTTTTGATCTTGTTGAGCGCCTGGCTCCAACCCGGCATTTCCTTATAAACAGGTACAGCATTTTCCAGAACCTCGTAATCATGCGGGAACTGATGGAATAACTTTCCTTTATATTTATACGCTGTACAGATTTTAATTGTCTTAAGGCCGTCTAAAACATCCATTTTCATTATGGCAAGCTCTGAGATACCGTTTAAAATAACTGCATCTCTTGCCATGACGCTATCGAACCATCCGCACCTTCTGGGACGGCCGGTTGTTGCGCCGAACTCTTTGCCTTTAGCCCTGATAAAATCCTGGAATTTCTTTGGGAACTCTGTAGGAAAGGGCCCTTCCCCTACTCTGGTAGTATATGCCTTGCAGACACCTATAATTTTATCTATCTTATCAGGCGAAATACCTGTACCGGTACAGGCGCCGCCGGAAATAGCCGAAGAAGAGGTAACAAAAGGATACGTCCCGAAATCAATGTCCAGGAATGTCCCTTGCGCGCCTTCAAAAAGGACGTCTTTCTTATCGGAGATCGCCGAATTTAAAATCCGCGTAGTATCGGAAATATAGCGGGAAAATTCTTTGCCATAGCCAAGATACTCATTATAGATCTTTTTAAAATTAAAACCGGGATGATGATAGACCTTCTTAAAGATCTCATTTTTTTCTTTCAGATTATCACGGAGTTTATCCCTGAAAACGCCGCTATTTAAAAGGTCAATCATCCTTATGCCGCAGCGGTTTATCTTATCTGCATAGCAGGGGCCGATACCGCGCCCGGTCGTGCCTATTTTATTCGTCCTTTTTGCTTCACGTAATTTATCTAAAACCTTATGATACGGCAGGATCACATGCGCAAGTGTTGAGATCTTAAGGCGGGCATCTATATTGATGCCCCAGGAAGCCAGGTCGTCAATCTCCTTCTTGAGCATCCCCGGG
>VGKM01000239.1 GCA_016867005.1 Candidatus Omnitrophota bacterium
TTTTTTGCGTATCTATGTATACCGCCACCCCGCCTGCCAATTCACTTACCGGGCCATAGGAAACATAGCTGGGCACAGGTATCAATATTTTATCTCCGGGGTCGATAATAGAGCGCAGCGCAAGGTCTACCCCTTCGCTGACCCCGACAGTTACCAGGATCTCCTCATCCGGGCAGTATTCCAGGCCGAACCTGTGCTTTAAGTGGCGCGAAATACCGAGCCTTAATTTATACAGCCCCTTATTTGAAGTATACGACGTAAAACCCTGCTCCAGGGAATATATGCCTGCTTCGCGCACATTCCACGGCGTGACAAAATCCGGCTCTCCTACGCCTAAAGAAATAACATCCTTCATGCCCAGCACAAGGTCAAAAAATGCCCTGATGCCGGACGGCTGCATGTTTATGACTTTTTTAGAGATAATCTGTTTCATATTTAATAAGAAATCGCGATCCTTTTATTCTCTTCCTTATGTTTTAAAATGATCCCGTCCTCTTTATATTTTTTTAACAAAAAATGCGTTGCCGTTCCCCTTATATTCTCAAGCGGCGATAATTTCTCTGCCACAAATTGCGCCACCGTATGGAGGTCTTTGCCTTCCACGATCAAAAGCAGGTCGTATGTGCCTGAGACCAGATAACAACTGGTGACTTCGGGGAAAGAATAGATGCGTTCGGCGATTTTATCAAAACCCACATCTTTTTGCGGAGTAATATTTACCTCGATCAATGCCCTGACTTCGGAACCGGAATCCCGGATCAATTCCTTATTGATGACTGCTTTGTATTTTAGGATCACGCCGCCTTTTTCAAACTTCCTGATCGCCTCTTTAACTGCAACAGGTTTTTTCTTCAGCATTTTTGCGATATCTTCTACCGGCGTCCTGGCATCTTTTTCTAATATCTCCAATATTTCATCCATATTATCCTCCGCTTTTAAATAAAACAAACCTGGGGTTTCTGGCGTTTATGCTCCGAGCGCCTGATCATCGCTTTGACTTTATTTACCTTGTGCCTGCTGAATTCTTGAGGTTTTTTATTTCTTAAGCGTTCCAATATTTCATCTAATTCAGCATAAGCCAAGCCCATCTCGCCCTCATCGGTCTGTCCGGGCCAAAGCCCGGCGGTGGGCGGCTTGGTAATAATATGTACAGGTATCTTTAGTTCCTGCGCAAGGCTGCGCACCTGGCGTTTTAACAAGTCCCCGATCGGCAGGATATCTACGCCTCCGTCTCCATATTTTGTAAAATACCCCACGCTTAATTCCGCGCGGTTACCGGTACCGGCAACCAGGTAATTAAGCTTGTTAGCAAAATAATATATGGTCAGCATCCTTAGCCGGGGCTTAAGGTTAATTTTCGCCAAATTCCCTGCCGGAGGCAGGATCCTTAATAAATCGTCATATGCCCTGGTCAAATCCACGACCTTGACCCTGATCCCGAGCTGACGGGCAACCAGCCTTGCGTCTTTTAAGTCCTGTATATGGCTGTGGATAGACAAAAACAGCACCGTAAGCTTATTTTTGCCGACTGCTTCCTTGGCAAGCGCCGCAACAACACAGGAATCAATGCCTCCGCTTAGGCCCATACAAATGCCCTTTGCGCCGGCACTCTTTACCTGTTCTTTTATCCAATTGACTATTTTCTTCTTCATAACTGAATGATTATATACCACTAATTTGGACTGGTCAAGGGCTCTTATAACCCTAAGAATAAAAAGTTATAGATTTACGGGGTTTTTTTGATAGAATAATACAACATGAAAAACAAAATTTACTTTATCTTAAATACACCTTCGCGCCTGTTCAGAAAACTATATAACTGGACCATGCATTGGGCAAAGACAAAACAAGCCCCCTATGCATTGTTTACGATTGCCTTTGTTGAAAGCTCATTCTTCCCTATCCCCCCGGACGTCCTCTTAATAGCAATGGTTGCAGCAGAACGCAAGAAATGGCTTCGCCATGCTGCCAT
>VGKM01000240.1 GCA_016867005.1 Candidatus Omnitrophota bacterium
TAAAACCCCGTAGCAGAGCTCAATGATCTTTTCCTGCTCCGAGTTAAGCTTGCCGGCCAGGCCTTCACGGATATTAGACAAACTTATTTTTATAGTAAGAAGGGGATTTTTCAATTCGTGGGAAACCGAAGCCACAAAACTTGACTTTAGCTGGTCGCTATGCTTGGCATGGGCAGCATAAAGAATGATTTTATTGAGGATCTTTCTTATGATGGCATAACCCAGATAAAAACCGCCCAGGGCAATCAAAATACAAATACCAAGAATTAATCCTATGTCCCCCATGAGGATCTTAAATGTAAAAAACCTCGATACCAGAAGATAGACAAAGACCAAAAACGGGATAATGGTCATCAGGTAAAACGCGTTATTGAATTTACGGTATGGATTTTCTTTAAGTTCCTGCACGATTAAATCCAGGCCGTTTTTTTCACCGGCTTTATTCATTTTTTTCACCTATCGCCTCCTTAAAATAATTTTGGTTTTAAAAATTGTCCGTGGGTATCTTTACGCAAATCGTATATTTCTTTTTTTTCGCTACACACTCGGCAGTTTTTGAACAGATCATTGCATCTTGCGTTCCGCGAATCTTATGGGCGCTTATGCAATAAGAACATTTTGGCGGCAAAGAAGTGCCCCATTCAAATTTTAACGTGGTACAAGCAGGGCCTCCACCGGCTACTTTCTTTAATTTTGAATCGCAAGTCACAACCTCCCACCTTGTAGCAAACGGCTCATAATCTTCGGGGCAACCCTCATCTGCGTTAACCGAAATAAAAGCATTACCTCCGAGGACTATTTTATTTGCTTCCAGCTGATCTGCCTGCAGTGCGCCTATCTTTGCTTCTTTTGCTTCAAATTGATTTGCATGCAGTTCGTTATATGAGCCATAAGGGGAAGGATAGTAGGTAACGATGGTAATAGATTCATTCCCGGCAAAAGATACCATGTTTACGAATAATGCCACGAGAAAAGCTATTAACAATACAACATATCTCATTTTATTATTATACCATTTTGCCGCCGCGATGCTAATAATTATTACAAAAAAACCGTAACTTATTAAGCTACGGATTCTTTGTCTTGCGGGAATTCATCTGCGAGTATTTTGGTTGCGGGGAGAGGATTTGAACCTCTGGCCTTCAGGTTATGAGCCTGACGAGCTACCAAGCTGCTCCACCCCGCGATTTGTATTATAGCATAGAAAAAAATTAAAGCTACCTCTTTTGCTCAGGGATAAGTTTTACCGGGATCTCCCCTTTTTTTACTGCGCCCATCTTCTCCCGGGCGATACGCTCCTGATAAACCGGGTCATTCTCAATCCGCTGAGCTTCCTGCTCCAGCAGGGCATTTTCTATATGCAACTGCTTAATCTTAAATTCCAAATCCTTGTTTTTATCCCTCAAATCCTGCAATTTCGTATAACCGGGCAGGAATATAATCAAAAGAAAAACCGCGATGCCAAATAGCCAGAATGCTTTTCTTAACATGGATAATGACTATCCCTATGCAAGCGTGCCTGCATATACGGCAGCCGAACCAAGCTCTTCTTCAATCCTTAAAAGTTCGTTATACTTACAAATCCTATCAGTCCTCGACAAAGAACCCGTTTTTATCTGGCCGCAGCAGGTTGCCACCGCCAAATGCGCGATGGTCGTATCTTCAGTTTCTCCGGAACGGTGCGATATGATGCTGCCATATTTGTTGGCCTTTGCCATTTCCACTACTTCCAGGGTCTCCGAAAGAGAGCCGATCTGATTTACCTTGACTAATATCGCATTGGCGATTTTATCTTCGATGCCTTTCTTGAAGATCTTGGGGTTAGTGACAAAATTGTCGTCTCCGACCAGCTGGCACTTGCTTCCCAATTGTTTAGTCAATTCCACCCATCCATCATGGTCATGTTCGGACAACCCGTCTTCAATGGAAAGTATGGGGTAGGCCCCCAGCCATTTTTCATAAATATTCATA
>VGKM01000241.1 GCA_016867005.1 Candidatus Omnitrophota bacterium
AGTCAGCGAAGGCGATAAAGCGGTATTTAAAAAATAGATGCGAATTTACGGAAAGATTTCCCTGCCGGGTGATAAATCAATAGCCCACCGTTCCATAATTCTAAGCGTAATCAGCCGGGGAAAAACTGCTATCTACAATCTGCCCGGCAACCAGGATTGCCTTTCAACTATCAGGGCCCTTAGAAAGCTCGGCGCATCAATCTCTAAGAAAAAATATAATAAAGTCATAATTTCAGGTCAAGGCATTTACGGCTTAACCCGGCCGAAAATGCCTGTTTTTATCGGAGAATCAGGTACGACCTTTCGTCTTCTACTGGGGGTTTTAGCCGGACAGCCGTTTAAAGTTACTTTAGCCGCCGGGAGTTCTCTTTCCCGCCGGCCGATGCGGCGGGTCACAGAGCCGTTAAGGAAGATGGGGGCAACAATAAACTCGAAACTCAAGAAGTCCCCGCCAGGGGCGGGTCCGCCTACGGCGGAAAAAATAGAGGAATTCCCTCCCATTACTATTTCAGGAGGGGCACTAAAAGGGATTACGTATAAAATGCCTGTTGCTTCGGCCCAGGTCAAATCAGCTATCCTTTTGGCCGGCCTTTTTGCAGAAGGAAAAACTATTGTCATTGAAGGAGTTCCGACACGCGACCATACCGAGAGGATGCTTAGATTATTCGGTGCTGCCGTTAACCCAAAAGGGCATAGAATTTCGCTAACCGGCGGCAGAGAATTGAAATCTCCCGGGAAAATCTATATACCCGGGGATATTTCTTCTGCGAGTTTCTTTATTGCCGGGGCATTGATTTTGCCGGGCTCACACCTTATTATTAAGGATATCAGCTTAAACCCGACACGCATGGGTATAATTAAAGTTTTAAAGAGGATGGGCGCTGATATAAAACTTACAAAGCAGGCCAAAGGTTATGAGCCGGTGGGCGACCTGGTAATTAAAAGCAGCGATTTAAAAGCTACTACCGTCGAGAAAACAGAGATACCTTCCTTAATAGATGAGTTGCCTATATTGATGGTGGCCTCTTGTTTTGCCGATGGAGAGACCCGGTTTTGCGGCGTAGAAGAATTAAGGGTAAAAGAGACAGACCGGATCAAGTCAATGGCCGATAATTTAAGGAAAATGCGGGCGAATATCAAGGTAATTAAATCGGGAAAACAAGTTTGCATTTCCGTAAAAGGAGGCAGGGGCCTTAAAGCTGCTCAAGTGGAAAGCTTCGGCGACCACCGTACAGCCATGAGCATGGTAATTGCCGGCCTCGGCGCCACCGGAAAAACCAAGGTTAGCGGGCTTTCCTGCATAGCTAAATCTTTCCCCGGATTCCAAAGCGTATTAAAATCAATAATCCGTTAAAATCCCATAAATTTCTGAAGATCCCCGGTTAAAGCAGGATATCCTGAAAAGGCGGCTTTTTAGTACCTGTTTAAACCGGCAAAATGACATAAAAATTGATTTGACATAGGGTTTAATCTTTGCTAAAATCCCCATTACGTTGCTTAAGGGCTTTATTTTCCGGCAAATTAACCTATCGGTGAGGCAGGGAGAGTCCAATGTCCAAATTTAAAGAGATCGCTAAAAAAATCATAAATTATATCCTGGGTTTATTTTCCAATGACATGGGTATTGATCTGGGTACAGCTACAACCCTTGTTTTTGTGAAAGGCGAAGGCGTTGTCCTTTGCGAACCGTCGGTCGTAGCAATTGAGCGGGGCACTTCTCATGTTTTAGCTGTAGGTGAAGAAGCAAAGCGCATGCTTGGCAGGACCCCCGGAAATATTATAGCGATCAGGCCCATGAAAGACGGGGTCATTGCAGATTTCGAAATTACCGAGGCGATGTTAAGGTATTTTATAAAGAAGGTGCATCATCGCAGGGTCCTGGTAAGGCCGCGTATTGTTATAGCTATTCCTTCCGGAATAACCGAAGTAGAGAAAAGGGCAGTAAAGGATTCGGCAGAGCGCG
>VGKM01000242.1 GCA_016867005.1 Candidatus Omnitrophota bacterium
CACTGTTTTGATAAGACTTACCAGCTGGCTCAAAGTGGATGCCCTTAATCCGGTAAGCTCGGATAAATGCAGCCGGGTATAAAACCTGAACTGTTCTTTTGCTTTCGCCAGGTCAGCCATTTTGCCCCTTCTTTAAATCATAGGCCTTTTTCAGGAACTCAGCTACTTCTTCAGTATTATTCAGGTAATAGCTTGCTGAAGAAAATCCGGGATCCCCCACAAAAACCGTGATGCCGATGTTCTTCAGCGCCTTAAAAGCATCCTCATCAGTTACATCATCCCCTAAAAAAACAGGAAGTATATTTTTGCCTTTTAAACTAAGGCGCTG
The DNA here is from genome assembly GCA_016867005.1 of Candidatus Omnitrophota bacterium. GTDB lineage: Bacteria > Omnitrophota > Gorgyraeia > Gygaellales > Profunditerraquicolaceae > VGKM01. The sequence goes on from VGKM01000242.1 coordinate 329, forward strand.
CCTGGCTAAAAGCCATAAGGCGATCTTGCCTTTATCCCATTCAACTGCAGGCCTGACCTCATGGACCATCTTGCCGGAAAGGATATTAACCTTCTCATCAAATAGATACTCCCGCAATTGGCCTTCAAGGATTTCTTTAACTTTCGGGGCATCTTCATCTTTTGCCTGGCGGTAATGTATGCTTAAAGAAATCCCTTTGTCTTCAAGGTAAACCCCGCTAAAACCTGATAGCTTCTCTTCCAGGGCTGTTTTGATCTTTTTTAAAACCTCCCCGAATTCCGGAGGCACCATGCTCTGAAAATAGACCTTTGGGCCGGACATTTCCATGCCGTGATTGCCGACATAAACGATCCCTTCGACACCGACTCTTTTTTGGATATCTTCCAATGCCCTGCCGCTTATTATGGCAACAATCAAAGAATCTATGCCTGCCAGGCCTTTTAATAATTGCCGCGCCTCTTCCGGGATAACGGCCTTATCCGGAGTTTCGGCGATCGGGCATATCGTGCCGTCGTAATCCAGGAAAAGATAAAGGAAATTATCTTCTAAAACACCCTTAAGCTTATCCCATCTGGAAAACAAATTGATCATAAATCTATGCGCCGCTCAGGCCTTTTTTATAGCTGTAAGTTCGGCAATTATGTCTGCCGCCCACTTATAAATGTTGTTTTCTTTTACCTGCTTATACATTTTCTCCATGCGTGACTTCTTCTCTTCTTGCGGCATTTCTATGGCAAATTTGATAGCATCGGCGAACTCTTCAATAGAATACGGGTTGACAGGCACCGCATCGGTTAATTCTCTTGAAGCGCCGGTAAAACGGCTTAAAACCAAAACGCCCTCGCCTGATTCACCTCTGGAAGCAACGTATTCCTTGGAAACCAGGTTCATGCCGTCATGCAGAGAGCTTACAATACATAAATCCGCAACCAAATAATACGGCTTTATCTGCTCCGGAGAAAAATGGCGCTTAAGATAAATTATCGGTTTCCAGCTGCCTTCGGAATATTTCCAGTTTTTCTTTTCAACAAGCTCGTCGATTTCGCCCATTAACTCATGGTAACGCTTTATATGCGTCCTGCTTGGGGCTGCCAGCTGTATAAAAACAAATTTATTCTTGTATTGGGGGTATTTTTCCAGGAACCTGTCAATTGCCAATATACGCTCAATAATACCTTTTGTATAATCGATCCTGTCAACGCCGACCGCCACGATCTTATCATGAAGGCCGAATTCATTACGGATCCTTTTTACCTGCTCTACGTCGGATTTTATAAGGTTTCCACTCATATAGCCGTTTACGCTTATGGGGAAAGCCCGGATAAAGGTCTCTTTGTTCCCCCTGATAACGGAAAATTTTTCCGTATCCACGCGGCATTCAACGAGCCTGTTTGTTGTATCCAGGAAGTTATTACAGTGGAATTGGACATGAAAACCTATCAAATCGCAGCTTAACATGCCCTCCAGGATCTCATGCTGATAAGGGCAAATCGCAAAGACCTCCGGGTTGGGCCAGGGGATATGCCAGAATAAAGCTATAGTCGCATCAGGCCTTTTTTCTTTGATCATCTTCGGCAAAAGGGTGAAATGATAATCCTGGATAAAAACAAGGGGTTTATTTGC
>VGKM01000243.1 GCA_016867005.1 Candidatus Omnitrophota bacterium
ATAGACATAGCCGTGCCTGCAAGAGCTGATACACCAGCCGCAATAGCAATGCCGCCCAATGTAGCAGAACCGCCAAGCGCTGTTCCTACTGCCGCAGCAAAAGGTATAAAAGGCATATTTATCTCCTTATTATCTGAAAAGTATCCATATCTTTATCCCACCAAGAAACTGATTTATAATCTTTTAATAACTCTTTGAAATAATCCTGTATCTTCAACGGCTCTCCTGAATTGCTTGCCCCGAAGAAATGGACATTATCCCCTTTTGATTTATTAAATTCCTCAAGCAACTCACGGCTCAAATAGTAATCCTTGTTATTTTTTATCCTCTCTAATTGCTCATCTGTTACTTCAAAGAACAATGCTACCGCGTCAATAAAACCGTTCCTGGTAAGAATTTTCATAGCTCTATATTAAAACTTCTTTTTAATTTACTTTTAACATAGGGACGGATTAAACTCTTTTTCCTTGGATTAGAATTAAGAATTTAAATTGCTTCTTTAGCAACTCTATGTTAAAAGAAAGCGCGCTTCAATATTCAACTTGCAAGAGTTATCCAAGTCGAGGCTGTCAGGTTATATCCGTCTTTTATCACGACAGTCGTCCTCTCTTTTATCACGCAGGATTGACTTCTGCTTATGTTTACGCCCTTCTGCGATTTTTTCATCTATGACAAACCAAAAGCCGGTAAGGGAGTATTTACTTGCCCTTGACCGAGCAATGCTTCATCTTCAGTAATGCCGTATTGCGGATTGATGTTTTCTTTATCGTGCTTATGGCTAAGGCAATCATCAATTTGTGATACAGCCATCATAAGCGCATCAGCTCTATCGGGAGATTTAACCCCTTCTTTACGCATTTCGTCTTTAGAGATTATCGCCCTTTGCCCGCTTGATTTATATTTGAACCTGATATTTAATAACTGCTCAAGTAATGCCGGGTCATTTAATAATTTAAGATGCCCGCGCTCTAACAATTCTTTAAGGTCAAAATATCCTTGTGAACGGGCATTTGAATATCTTTCAAATTTAGCTTTTACCGAACCGTCAAATGCTATAACTGGATGAGTTAACTCTGTGAGCCGGTCAATAACACCGCCGCCTATCCCGCCTTCATCCACAACAGTCAAATCTACATTAAAGCGCCTTTGCAAATCACAAATCTGCCCGGTAGTCCACATTGTGTCTTTGTTGCGTTTGGTGTCCTGATAAATATGCTCCCAAAATGTTACACCTTTTGTTTCAATGATAGAGAACACGGTCTCATCTTCACCAAAGCGGGCGACATCAACTCCGAGTATGCGCCTGACTAACCCGCCAGAACCTTTATAAAACTCTAACTTAGGAGCTGTATATACTAATTCTTCTGTCAAAAGAGCGTCATCTTCTTTTGGCAATGGCTCACCGAGCCAGATATGCTCATAATCTTCAGGAGATTTCGCCTGGCACTCTGCCGCTTCATGCTTCAATGCTTCTGGGCATTTCGGGTTATCAGTATAATTTATTTTTATATGCAGGCAATCAGCACGGCCTTGGCAAAATTGATATACAGGGTCATTCCTGACAAATCTGTTCATTGTAAAGAATATCTTGGCTTTCTCTTTACGGATTGTAGGAATAAGGGCATCTAATGTTTTCTTGGTAATGCCTTGCGCTTCATCTATCCATACAACATCAACGCCCTCCATCCCCTGTATATTGATTGCGCCTTGTTCCCTGAAGCCACGAAAATTAAAAGTAGTTTCATTACCCCTATGCGTAATTTTATTTGCCCCAACTTCAAAATATAATCTATATTGGAATATTAACTCGGAAATAAGAGTATAAACCGACTCTTGGATTGTATTCTGTATTTCCCTCCCGCACACAATACGGAGTTTTAATTTCTCGGCGCAATATAATAATAACCTGGCAACTGTATGTGATTTACCTCCGCCTCTG
>VGKM01000244.1 GCA_016867005.1 Candidatus Omnitrophota bacterium
CAGGCACATTTTCAAATTTTCTCTCCCCTTCGAGCTCCTGAAAAAGCAAGGGGATTGTATAATATGCTTGTTCTACCACGCCGAAATCAATTTCCGGATGTGAAATAGATTCCCGTGGATAAACTCTCAGGTTATACCCTCCGACCACAACAGGCACCTTCAAACTTTCTTTAAGATACCTGATCCATCCCAGGGTCTCCGGGAACATGTAGGTTGTCATCATAAATCCGAGGATATCCGGCTTAAATTCCTTAAGCCTTCCCAAAACTTCTTCTTTTGATAAATTTAATGTCCTGGCATCGATAATAATAACGGTATGCCCATTTTGTTCGGCGATAGAAGCAACCCAGGCAAGGCTGAGCGGAGGGAAAAGCCCGAAATATTTCTGCACTATCCTAATATTCTCTTCGTGCACTTTATATTTGAAAGGGTTGAATACTAAAGCCAGTCTCATCAGTACAGGCCATCCTTAACCTGCTCTCTCTGCATGCCCCGAGGATGATCTTCAATCGGAACAGGCAGGCGTTTATAATCTTTAAGCGGCAGAAGGTAATCTTCAATGAATCTTTTATTTTCTCCGGCAAGGCATCCGGGTTTTAACTTATCTTTAAAACCGCTGAAATCAGACATTTTTGCCCAAATTGCCTTGATGCTTTCCTTTCTGACATTCCCGAAAGAAATCTGGATCAAAGGGCAGGGGATCACATCCCCCAGGCAGGTAAAATAGAGCTCTTCTGAGCCTGCCGGGCAATGGCTTCTTAGATACGCCTCATCCGTGTCCCTGATTACATGAGGTACCTTGATTAACTCATTTAATACGGCTTTCTCTTTTTCCCCCAAAAGGACTTTTTCTTCAGAGACCCATCTGCCCGAAGCAGCAGGTATAGTAAGGCCCAATAGCGCATTATAAGATTTAGCCATTGCCACTAATTTCCAGATCCGGTCGGAGTTTAGATTTTCTTTAATGCAAACCGTTGAGATCTGGCCCAGCAGGCCGCTCTTTTTACTTATATAGCCCAATGCCTTTTTTGCCCGGGCAAAACATCCTTTAACCCCTCTTGAAATATCATGCTCTTCCTCTATCGGGCTATCGATGCTTATCTTAATAATATCGACTCCTGCCTTTTCCAGCTTGTCAATCATGGGCTCGGTTAACAGGATGCCGTTAGTATTAATGGTTATGATCACCTTATCCGGCTGGAAACATTCTATTATTTCAAAGATATTTTCCGCCATTAACGGCTCTCCCCCGGTCAGATTAACCTGAATGGCCCCCAACCCTATGATATCCCGGGCAACGCGCCTGATTTCATCCAAACTGAGTTTTTCTGCTTCCGGCCTTTTCATAAAATCGGAAGAGCATTTAACGCAGTTACATTGGCAGTCAAAAGTCAGGCCCATTTCCACTTTTCTAAGGACCTTCTTTTTGAATAAAATTATCCCGGCGTAATTTTTTAAAATCCTAAAGATTACCTTGGGTTTTCTTAAAATTACCTTGCGGGCAATTTTAAGATATTTCTTATATCGGGATATATCGGAAAAACTTATATTCATTTTTACCGCCTGATCTTACTAAAAGCAGTCAAATAATTATTGATGTATATTTTAAAACAGTAGTCGTTGTTTTTTGCTGCTATCAATAACTGCATTGCAATAACCAAGAAATTCGGCATGAACCTGAAATATTTGTACATCCTGCCTCCGGCTATTTTTCCCCGGATGAATCCGGGTATCAGAGGATAAACCTTGTAAATCTTTGTAAAAGTTTCACTTAGTATTTTGTCTTCGGCTGCCTTAACTGAATCTACATGGAACCAATCCCCTATTTTCCCCTCGTTGATCCCGCTTATATCATGCTCATCCAATAAGCCAAGCTGCTTTGATTTTTCAATAATAGGCGTCCCCGGGAAATAAGATAAGTAATAACACTTCAAGCG
>VGKM01000245.1 GCA_016867005.1 Candidatus Omnitrophota bacterium
AAAGAATATACAACAGAGATTATTACATATTCATACGGAAACAATTGGGCAAACGGCCCCAAAACAGATGCCTTCGTTCCTGAATTGATTCTTGCGCTTGAGCAGCCGGTTAATTTGAAATGGCTTGCAATGCTTTGTACGGAATTGGCCAATTCAAAATGGCAGCAATATGGCGCGTTGAAAAATACTAAAAATGGCCTGGCAGAGATTTCAAAAATACCGGCAAAGCTCGGGCTCACCTTAGATGATTTAAAACAACACCTGCCGAAAGACGATAAAAAAGGCGGCAAGGACCAGAAAACTCCGGAACAGAAAGAAAGCAAAGTAACGGTTGCAGTTAAGCCCCAGGTCAAGCCCAAGCCGCTCCCTCCCAAAGAAAATGACTGGGAAATGAAGATAACCAACATTGTCCCGTCTGCAGAGAAGGTAAATAATGTTGATATAAGGATGATTACCTTTGTTTGCGATTACGGAGATAAAAACAAGGGGTTGCTTTTCCGCCTGAGGAGCAATGATGGGGCATGGGACTTAAGGCCGTTTAATACCGATGCTACACGTAAGAAACTCTGCGAAACAATCGATAATCTGAAAGATAAAGATTTATTAGCAAAACTTCTGGGAGAATTCAGGGGGTATAAGAGTTTTTGGGCAAAAATTATTAGTAATGGCGCGGTGAGTTTCCCTTTGACTTGGGGGAAAATGTTCGGCACCGATTTATCAAGCGCCGGGCCCGGGCTTATTACTATTAATGACAGGGATAATTTGGTCAGGGCTATGCATACACAAGGCGCCTATTTTTACAGGATTTTTGCAAACGGCCATATAGATGCGGAATATTTTGACGAAGGCAAGAAATGCTCAATCGTTAAAAACATAAACTCAGAAAGCCATTCCATTGAAGCATTTTACCTGATAAAAAAGGCAATGTGCCTGGTTATTAAGACGTTTTCACAGGATAGATACATATATAGTTTATTAAGAAGCAATATCAATAATCTATTCGTGTATGCGATCAAGAATTTGCCTCCCGGGAAGGAAATAAGTATTACTAAAAAAGGATACATTTCTTTTGCTTTCAGAAAATCAGGGGAAGAATTAAAAGGAAATTCGCTTGTGCCGGTGACTCGTATTAAAAACAGGGCAATCTTTGCCTTGCCGTTAGTTAATTATTTTATAGGCAAATATAAAGAATTGTATATAGACGATGAAAACGGTGTTTTTAAAGAACGCACTAATATCGATGCCGTCGTTTTACAGATCGCCTGCGATATCGCCCATGAATGGGCGTCCTGGAATGAGAGCCAGACCGGTTATATTTCTCCTTCTACCGAACACGGCATACAATCCGGAGAATACCAGCATATTGCCGGGCTCCTGACTGAATTGACAGTTGTGGATTACGCCCTTGATAACGGCTTAATACCTGTTTCCTGGGGTGAATATTTTTACCGTTACATCAATCTGGCAATAGAAGATTCCAAAATAAATATTCACGACGGTTTACATAGAGCTGTGGATTTGCAGGCAAAAGACAGCAGTAATAAATCCAGGCCAGCGTCTTTTATGCCGTTTTCATTTGCTGATTTAAAACAGCTTGCAGACGGCCGTTCTTTATCTGCGGAGGAGGAAGCAAATAACCTGCAGGTAGGAGTAAAATCTGCAATAGATAAACTATTGAAAGTTGAAAAAGAATTGGCAGCATTTAATAATATTTACCCCGACTGCTTTGCTCGCATTGAAATGGCGAAAGAAAGATTGCCGAGATTATTGTCAGATAAAGAAGTAGCTCTCTTCTGGGCGCAGCATGAAGAAACAATTGAAAAGCTTAAGAAGCTTAAAGATGAAATTGCCGCAGCGATTAGGCGTAAGTCGGAGGAGAAAGCTGCCTCCTCTTCAGTTAAAGCAACTCAACATTCTGCA
>VGKM01000246.1 GCA_016867005.1 Candidatus Omnitrophota bacterium
TACCCTTATTTCTCCGCTGGTGCGGATAAGCATATCCGGGTCAGGGATACCTTTGGTATATAAGAACGAACCGAAATTGCCTTCGTTTAGCCCGGAGAGCGAGAATTCATTTTTTAGCACAAGCTGGGCAAATTTTTTAGCCGCGTCAACGATTTCCTGGCGCGAGCCGTAATTTAAAGCCAAGATAACAGTAAGGCCGCTGTTATTGGCAGTCAGCTTTTCGGCATATTCAAGCTGCCTAATGACATAGTCCGGAAGCGGATCTTTCCTGCCGATTGCCTTGAATCTCATATTATTTTTATTGAGTTCTTTGATCTCCCGCCCGAGAAAAACAACCAAAGAGCGCATCAACATGTTTATTTCTCTTGCCGGCCTGTTCCAGTTTTCGGTGGAAAAAGCAAAGAAGGTCAGGAATTTAACTTTTAATCTGCCGGCTGTGCTTACAATTTCCCGGACCCTTTTCATCCCTTCTCTATGGCCGGTTGTACGCGCAAAACCCTTTTCTTTTGCCCAACGGCCATTGCCATCCATGATAATTGCGATGTGTGTAGGTATTTTCTGCACTTTTAAAGTTATTGGTGGACGCGGTAATCTATTCCGGGAAATATATTATCTTTATACTCGATGTCTGCCAACCAAGGTTCGTCGATAAGGCCGGATTTGATTTGCTCATAAAGCGTTAAAAACCGCAAAAGATGCTCTTTTGTGCGGCGGACTGCGTATTCAGTGTGAGTACCGGTACCCATAATAAAAGCCCAATCAGAGCTTTGCGCAAGAAGTAATTCACGGAGCGCCTGGTTTAATGCCCGCTCAACAATCCCGTTGGGATTAGTTTTTGAATAATCCTTGGCTAATTCCGTCATGCGCGCACTTGCTTTATGCAGATGCCGGTAAATCCAATCATTGGGGCCCTGCAGCCACATTTCGCTGTAACCCTTCCAGCCCCAGCTTGACATAGAGGGTGTCACCACCTGGTTACGGGGATTTTCTAAAAGATACTCTGATGGCGTTGTTAATTTTATTGTTTTCTGGTCAAAACAGATCTTACGGATCAGAAAATCAAGCCACATCGGCCCTTCGTACCACCAATGGCCGTAAAGTTCGGCATCATAGGGAGAGACAATAATCGGTTTTTTCTTCATAAAATCATAAAGATACTCGACTTGCCTTTCGCGGTTGAACATAAAGTTTCCCGCATGAGAAGCCGCTCTTTCCCTTGCCCAATGCTGGTTATAGGGCTGCTTATCTTCGCTCCCGGAGATCCTGTAATATTTGATGCCCGTATTGATCCTTATCCCATCGGGATGAATATACGGGCGGATATATTCATAATCAAGGTCAAAACCTATATCGCGGTAAAACTCCCGATATACATAATCCCCGGGGTAACCTTCAATAGAAGACCATACCTGTTTTGACGACTCCAGGTCCCTGCCGAAACAGGCAACTCCGGTCTTACAATATACCGGGGCAAATACCCCGTATTTCGGCCGGGGGGTACTGTGTAATACGCCGTGGGCATCGGTAAAGAAATACCTAATCCCTGCTTCTTTCAATATTTCATCATGGCCGGGATAATAACCGCATTCAGGCAGCCATATTCCCTGCGGCTTTTTCCCGAAGATGCTTTCATAATGAGTCGCGGCAACTTTTACCTGGGCCTTAACCGATTCACGGCAGGTATCCATTAGAGGAAAATAACCGTGTGTTGCGCCGCAGGTGATGATTTCCAATTTACCCAGGTCCTGGAATCTTTTGAAGGCATTGACAAGGTTCCTGTTATACTTCTCAAAGACCTCCCGGCAAGAATAGAAATTGCTTAAATACATCGTTGCAAGCTGGTTAAATTCCGGCTGCCAACGCGTCCTTTCGACTTCTTTATGGGCCAGCTCTATAAGGCGGTTAATATGTTTTAAATA
>VGKM01000247.1 GCA_016867005.1 Candidatus Omnitrophota bacterium
TTTCCGGGCCGAATAAAACGATTATATTGATATTCGTAAGTGAGGCCAGGTTTGTCGTACCGCTATCATGGCTGATTAACAGAGAAGAAACATTATAGAGGTCTATCATTTCTCTTACCGTTGTCTTCCCGACCAGATTAATAATGCGTAAGCCAGATGGTTCATCGAAAAATGGCCCCAGCTTAGAACTGTTTGGCCCAATCCCGGCCATCACTATGAAAACCAGAGGGTCAAGCAGCAGCTCCTTTGCAAGTGCCTCGTAATTTTTCATCGGCCATTTGCGCAGCGGGAGGATCTCATTAATCCCCGGATTCAGAACAACAACCTTATTTTTCTCGTTAATTTGGGGGTTGATATTCTTTAGTTTGCTCCATATGTTTTGAGCCTGCTTTTGGCCTGACAATATTTTAGGGACAATTGTCTTGGCCTCTGACAGCGGCATTTTTAACAATGGCATCTCTCCGGGAGCGGCTTTAAGCGATCGCACCAGGCTTAGAAAGTTTTTGCTTATATGCATATAAGGGTTATAACTGACTTTATGGGTATGGAGGTTGCCCCTGTAAAGGCCCTCTAATGTAAATTTAGAGAAGCCGATGCGGGTTTTTGCGCCGCTTAAAAAACTAAGAATGGCTGAATACCTGGAAAAAAGCTCCATATCAAAAACAACTTCTATACGTTCTTTTCTAATACGGGCAATGTTCTTTATTGCGTCGACAAACAGCAAAAAAATATTTTGATCCCTCATCGTAATGATATTTTCCCTGGGGATTATATTCAAAATATCTACGCTGTCCCGGTTCTTTTCAAAAATCCAAAAATACAACCTGGCCTGAGGGTAATCTCTTTTAATTTGCTCTATGGCAGAATAAGCCAAAATAGCACTACCCATTTCGGAAAGCTCCAAAAACATTATTGCTGCCGGGGGCTTCCCTGCAGGGCTTTCGGTATAAAACAAACCCATTATTTTGCGCAATACGGTCAGCACAAAACAAATCGCAATGCCGAACCAAAAATCAAGGAACCTGGTAAAATTAGGGCTCATAAGGATGTGTTTTCTTGCGGGAAAAATTGATCAAGCAGTTTGAGAAAAACATAAAAAGCAGCCAATATGCGCCGTATAAAATATTTTTTACCGTGATGATCCTCTTCAGGCAGGAACGCAAGAAGATCTTCGGCCTGGCATAGTAGGAGATCATCGCTTTCTTCTGCAACCTTACCAGGTCTTTATAAGTAAGATTATTGTTAAAAGAAAAATTTTCCCCTGAGCCCATATTGAATGAATCGTACCAACTTGAATATATTTCCGGATGCTTGATCTGCCCCTGTCCGATATAATCTTTGTAAAATTGAGAACCGGGGAAGGGGATAGCGATATTGAATTTAACGATGTCGGCATCAAGCTCGCGGGCGAACTTAATAGTATCATTGCAGCTGGACTCTGTTTCCCAGGGAAGCCCGAGCATAAATAACCCCAGAGATAATATACCGCTTTCCTTTGTGTGTTTAAGCGCAAGGCGCGCATCGTCCAATGAAGCTTTTTTGCCTATCTTATCCAGGATTCCCTGGTTGCCGACTTCTATCCCGTAAATTATCAGATGCAACCCGGCATCCTTCATCTTTTTAAGCAGTTTCTTGCTTACCATATCTACCCGAGTTTCGGTTATCCATTTTATTTTTTTATGCAATCCCCTCCTCATCAATTCATCACAAAACTCTAAACCGCTTTTCTCTGAAAACGGGAAACAGGCATCGGTAAAACAAAAATATCCCACATTGAATCTTTTTTGCATGTATTCAATCTCGTCAATAACATGTCCGATCTTTCTATAGCGCACCTCTTTATTTATGCTGTCCTGCGAACAAAAATAACACCTGTAATTGCATCCTCTGGAGCCGCCGATAGGCAAG
>VGKM01000248.1 GCA_016867005.1 Candidatus Omnitrophota bacterium
TCCCCCTGAAATGTCTGTAACGCCACCTGCAGCGGCATATATTTACGGGAATCAAAAATAATCAGCGCCAGGATATATTCATTCCAGACATTAAGCGCGTTGAATACTACCACAACTGCCAGGACCGGCCTGGCTAAAGGAAGCGCCACATGCCACCAGATACCCAGCTTTGAGCAGCCGTCAATACGCGCTGCATCTTCCAGCTCCTTGGGCATTTTATCAAAGAATGTTTTCAATAAGAATATGCTGGTCGCCAGCCCCACATTGATCATGCATAAAATATACCCGATGGGAGTATTCCTCAGGTGCAATTTGTTTAAAAGCACGTACAGCGCTACAAAACTACCCGGGATAGGGATCATCATCGCCGCCATAAAAGTAAAAAAGAGCAGGCTCCTGCCGGGGAAACGGAAACGCGCAAAGGCATATGCTGCCATTGAGGAAACAAGCACTATTCCGAAGACGACGGACGCCGTATATATTATACTGTTTAAAAAATTCCTCCCGAAACCGCCTTCGCGCCAGGCATTAATATAATTCTCAAAATGGAACTGATGCGGGATCAAAGAAATATCTTTAAAAATAATATCCTGCGTTTTGAAGCTTGCCGATACCATCCAGAGCAAAGGATAAAGACAGGTGACCGCAACACTGATAAGGAACAAATGGACTAATAAATTCAGCGTGATTTTCTTGGTTTTATAATATGCCGCGGCCTTTATCCTCATGCTTTTACGTTCTTAGAAAAACGGTATTGTATGAATGAAATTATCACCAGCACCATCCCGAAAGTGATCCCCTGCGCGCAGGCATAACCGAACCTTGAGGAGCCGCGCATCGATGCCAGGATCCTCAATACCGGCACAGAGGTGTGCCCTGCAAATTCCCCGCCCACAAGCCCGAGTATCAACACGAACGCCTGCATCGTCCCTAAAACAGTAAGTATTGCCACAAGCACTGCCACCGGCATCATAAGAGGGATGGTGATTTTTTTAAAAGAATGCCAGGCGTTTGCGCCGTCAACGCGCGCCGCCTCATAAAGCTCGCGCGGGATGGTCTGAAACCCTGCCAAAAATATCAGGAAACCCCATCCGAAACCTTTCCAGCAATGGACCAGCGCCACTGTAGTCAATGCTGTCTTGGGGTCCGACAGCCAGTTATGCACTAAATTCGGCAGGCCCACTGATACAAGCATGCGGTTAACGATATTTGCTCCGTCAATGTCATTGATTATAAAGCGCCATGCCATACCTACAACTATTTCGGAAAGAATCGGCGGGATGAAAAATATCACCTTGTACCAATTCTTCATTCTTATCTCGCGGTCGCAGGCCCAGGCCAACAAAAATGCCAATATATTCTGGAAGATAAGGGCAATTAAAGTAATATATCCTGCGTTCCACATCGCCTGCCACCAGATGGAATCCTCGAAAAGTATTTCTTTAAAGTTGCCCCACCCTACAGGCGCCGCATCCCTAAAGGAAACGATACCGTCCCAATCAAAAAAACTTAAATGGAAAATCTGGATAAAAGGGTAAATATAAAATATAGAAAAGATCAAAACTGCGGGTAACACAAATACGTAATTTTCTAAAGTAGATTTCAATCTCATGAACGCTTCTTGGCCTGCTCCCTCTCCTTGACCTTCTGCACCTCGCCTGCCACCTGTTTGGGCGTCTTCTCACCGATAATGATGGACTGGATCCCCCTGTCTAATGTTTCAGTTACCAGGGGGAATTCGGAAACATCCCAGATATTCGGGTGAGTGGCTAACTCCATATCATCGGCAAACTGCGCCAAAACAGGAGGAAGCTCTCCAAGGCATTCTTTATTTGCCGGTAAATTTGAGGTTACCTCGGCCAGATACGCCTGCTGCTGGTAGTCGGTAAGCCATTTAAGGA
>VGKM01000249.1 GCA_016867005.1 Candidatus Omnitrophota bacterium
TTTTCAATTATCCCGCGTTCATCCGTCACTAACTTTGAGCTGGCCGCAAAGATCCCCTGGCTTGAGGGCCAGGAAGAAGGCAAGATCGATATTGAGGGCTGGGTTAATTTCTATAAGCGCGATATGAAAGCAGAGCTTCATATTCATGATATCGACGGGATTTATCTCTACCCTTATTATGCGCAGTGGGTGGACCTGGATAAGGCAAAAATCGAAAAGGCAAAGCTTGATTTCGACAGCAATATTTCCGGGCTTGATAATAATCTGACTGCAGAATGCCACATTGAACTGACGGATATTGTGCGCAAGCAGCGGCCGCCGGATGAATATTCTGAAAAAGAAGAGAGATTGACTACCGCAGTGATCGATCTTTTTAAGACGCTTGACAAAGGAAAGATCGTCCTGGACTTTACTGTCCGCACCAAAATGGATAAATTAGAGTTTGGTTTTGGGGATATCCAGATGGCGTTTGAAGAAAAGATCTCCAGGCGCAAGGGCATGAGCGCTTCAGACAACATCGTGAGTATTTTGTTGTTGCCGGCAAAGCTGGTTGAGGGTACAATTAAGGGTGCCACAGACATCTCAAAGGCCGTCATTGACGGCAGCTTTGCAATAGGCAAGGAAATCAAGGATTCGGTGCAGGGTAAGCATAAAGAACCGGCTCCGAAAGAAACAAAAGAAACTGAGAAAGTAAAAAATAAGGTGGGTAACGGGGATCGAACCCGCAAACCTTCTGAGCCACAGTCAGACGCTCTGACCAATTGAGCTATACCCACCATCTGCGGCTCTAAGTATATCTTAGCGGCAAACTAAAATCAAGGAATTTTGACAAAGTATGCCCTGGTTTATCTATATAGTCCGCTGTTCAGATAAAACCCTCTATACCGGAATCACAACAGATATTGCCCGCCGCATTAAAGAACATAATACTTCAAAGAAAAAAGGCGCTTTTTACACCAGAAATAAAACCCCTGTGAAGCTCGTTTTCAAAGAGAATGCCGCGAACCGCTCTAAGGCCCTAAAGCGGGAAAGGGAGATTAAGAGTTTTACTAGGAAAGAAAAGCTAGGTCTGATTAAACGGAAATAGGGTCTGTCCCCGAAGGGTGACCCTTCGTCCATAGAATCGGCGCGGGTCCTGTCTGCTGCGCCACCTCACCCGTGCTCGCTTGCGCTGCGCGCGGGCAAGGGCTTCGGCTCCGCAGCCACCCGCTATGACCACTTTTGAATTGAAATAAGTCAGTTTTAAGGGTAAAATAGATTCACTTGACAAAAGGAAATTAAAGGTGTATAAAATAATCAGACAATCAGGTGTGGTATCGTTTGAAGGGGGAACTGCCACGTTAAAATAATTAAAACCTTCGCTCAAACGGGCGGGGGTTTTTTGTTTATCTCAACTAAAAATAATTCTATGAACAAAAAGTATATCCAAGCAAGGCCTTTCTTAAAATGGGCTGGCGGCAAGGGGCAGCTTTTGGAGCAATTTCAATTTCGCTTTCCAACGGAGCTAAATGGGAAAGGCATTATTAAGCGTTACTATGAGCCATTCTTGGGAAGTGGGGCAGTTTTCTTTTGGGTTATGCAAAACTGTAAAATTGAAAAGGCTTATATCAATGAGTTTAATCCAGAGATATATTTATGCTATGTCGCAATACAAAAGAATGTTGAGCAAGTTATTAAGCATTTGAGAAATTTAGAAAATAAATATCGCAGGTTAGATTTGGCAGGCCAAGAAGAATTTTATTATCAAGTCAGAGATAAATATAATCAAACAAGAGGAAACATTAATTTTGCTAGTTATTCCATAAAGGAGTATTCGAGACGAACTGCAATGACAATTTTCTTGAACCGTACTTGTTTTAACGGTTTATACCGAGTGAACTCTAAAAGCGAATTT
>VGKM01000250.1 GCA_016867005.1 Candidatus Omnitrophota bacterium
AGGAAGTCTATAATGACGCTCTTAGGGAGCATTGTCTTATTGATTCAGCTATTTTTTTATGGTAGTATTTTGATAGTATCGTAAAATTATGGAGATTCTTCTGCGGGCTATCCCGTAGATTTCCAGGTTCAAATAAGACCCGGCATGGCTTTGTGAAATCACTCTTTTAAGAAATGGCCAATAAAAGCGCCTTTCTATTACGTCCAAAATCTTCCGTAGAACAGAATAGTGCACATCCGAGATCATGTTGTGTCCCTTGGGCGCTTAAATATATTCAGTCGATCTTGCGGGAAAGGGGCTTTTTAGTCCATTACTATGATATAAGGGTAAAGGGCAATTCAAATAAAGAAGCGGTGAGTCTTGTTAAAAATGCCTCCCCCGAGTATATAATTATTCATTCCAATTCCATAGAATATAAAGATTGTCAAGAGATTATCAGCCAGATAAAGGCCGGTTTCGCAGCCAAGATTATCCTGGTTGGTCAATATGCCAGTTACGTTGATACCAAACCAAAAGATGTAGACTTTTGGTTTAAGGGAGAATGTGAAAAAGCGGTAACTGATTTCTTGTTGGGCCAGGGGCAGCCAAATCAGGATGAGGATAGAATGTATATCGTTGAAGATTTGGATAATCTTCCTTTTCCGTATTTCGCAAAAGGCGAGTTGTCAAATTACCACTATCCTTATCCGATCAAGATCAATAAAAAAATAATATGGGGTTCGATGCTTACCAGTAGAGGGTGTCCTCATAATTGTCTTTTCTGCACACAAGTTTTACGCGAAAGTTACGGAAAAAAATTCCGGTCCAGAAGCGCTGAGAATGTTTTATCTGAGATGAAACATTTAGTCGGTTTAGGCGCAAACGTTATTTCTTTTGAAGATGATTCATTTACTGTCTCCTCCCGGCATGTAAACGATGTCTGTGATAAAATCATTTCTGGCGGCTTAAAGGTTAGATGGATTTGCCAGGCGAGGATAGATGAGGTAGATTTTGAGCTTTTAAAAAAAATGCGGGATGCCGGATGTGTACTTATTAGGTTTGGCGTAGAATCTGGCTCAGCCAAGGTTATCGAAGTATTAGGAAAAGCAAAGTGCGGAGATGAATGGCTTGAAAGGGCAAAGAAAGTTTTCTGCTGGACTCATCAATTGAGAATCCCTACGGATGCGTTATTTATGATGGGGGCTCCCTCTGAAACTATAGAAGAAGTAAAGGCAAGCATCAAATTGGCCAGGAAGTTAAAACCCGACATTATGCAGGTGAGTTTTTTTACTCTTTATCACGGTTCTATAGCTTACGATAGATTTAAAGACAAGATTAACCTTTCTGCTTCGGAAGAGAATTATCATTATGAAAAGATTTCGTCTAATCTGAGTGCGATCGATTCGGAGGAATTGATAGGCCTGCAGAAAGTATTTTACCGGGCGGTATTATTTAGGCCGGCGTTCTTGCTTAAGCATCTTTTCGGTTATCTCCCGTATTACCTTACTAACCGCGGCAGCTTAAAATTGATTATGAATTTCTGCAAATTCTTGAGTAAATAACATGCTGAACAAAATTTATGCCCGTCAGAGCCCCAATATTACATTGTCCGATTTGAAAGCCCTTTGGAAAGTACTGAGGGTGGGGCAAGTATCATATGGGCCGATGGTAGAAGAATTTGAAAAGCAGTTTGCCGCATATGTAGGCGTTAGGTCCGCCTGTATGGTGAACATGGGCAGGACGGCAGAGTTCGTGGCATTAAAAGGCCTAAATTTTAAAAGCGGGGACGAAATCATTATGCCTTCCTATAATTTTCCAATAGTGCCAATTGTTGTAAAAATGCTGGGTTTAAAACCGGTCTTTGTAGATGTGGAGGAGGATACCTTTAATATTAATCCATTGCATATTGAAGCAG
>VGKM01000251.1 GCA_016867005.1 Candidatus Omnitrophota bacterium
GGCTTTGGCTCGGCGTTTTTCAGTTCATCAAGGCATTGCCGCCATTCTTCTTCACATAAAACAGGCCCGGGCATTCCAAAACGGTATTGAAGACCGGTGGATTCTTCAAGGATAATTATGTTTTCACGTATCGTGCCTTTAATGGGAATCGGCTGATGGCTTATTTTTTCTTCTTCCAGTAAATCATTAAGTAATTGCCCTAATATGCCTCCTGACGGATACAGAAGATGCGATTCTCCTCCTAACTTTTTTATCGCCCTTGAAACATTGACCCCTCCGCCACCTGGTTCGTATATAGGCATTTTGCAATACAATTTGCGCTCAACGATAACCCGTTCAACGCCAGTGCTCTTATCAATAGATGGATTCATAGCTACAGAAATAATTGTCTTCATTATACCGCCTTATTCATATACAGCGTCTGCGTCGGATACGCGAACTCTACGCCCTGCTTTTCAAAACTGTACACGCATCCCTTCTTTAATCTGCCTTCACCTTGCTTATTTTGGACGGCAATATGACAATTTCAACCCTGCGGTTTTTCTGCATATTTTCCTTCGTGTCATTTTCCGCAACCGGGCGGAATTCTCCATAGCCGTTAGCAGAAAGTCTTGTCGGTCTTACATTACACTTATCAATCAGATAATGCAATACCGCAAGCGCCCGGCCCGATGAAAGCTCCCAGTTCGTCTTCCATCCTGAATATTTTATCGGCTGGTTATCCGTATGGCCTTCAATGGCGACATTGGAATTAGGGATATTCTGGTTCAAAACTCCGGCTACTTTCTGAAGCGATTCCTTGCCGTCTTCCCGGATTACATCTTTGCCGGAATCAAAAAATACCTCTGACAAAAAAGTAATCACGAGTCCGCGTTCAGTCATCTCCAGCTTAGCTTTGTAATTTCCGATTTCTTTCTTTAGGGCATCTTCCAGCTCAAGTTTAGCTTTTTCAAGCTCAGAAAGCTCTCTATCTTTCTGTTTAACGACATTCTCAACTTCTTTTGTTTTCTCTTTCTGAAGCTGCGCAATGCGGGCCCGTAAATTCTGATTCTCAATTTCAAGCTCATCAGACCTTTTAGCTTTTTGGATGTAGGCACAACCCGACAGGGTAAAGACTGCCAAAAATATAATAATCGCAAATTTAACTCTCATTAAGTAACTCTCCTTTAGTTACAGTTGATCGAAATATTTATAAGCATACAATGATATCTTTGCGATAAACTCCTTGGAAGGCGCGCTGTTTGAATTTGCATGCTTTGTCAACACCGCAATAATAAAATCGCCTTTACGGGTAAACACTATGCCCGCGTCATGACAGACGCCCCGCTCCAGGCCGGTCTTGTGCGCAACGGTTATCTCTGGCGGCAAATACTTAGGGATACGGTCGTTCATGCGAGTTAATTTTAGCATACGTATACATTGCTCCGAAACATACTTATTGCCAAGCATCCTTCGGTATATCTTTTCTAACAATAAAGCCATATCCCCGGCCGTCGTATAATTCTCGATGCCTTCATTCCGCGACTGATAATCGGCTATCTTTCTGGATAAAACTGTATTCTTTAGCCCAAAACCCCTGAATGTATTATTCAAGTAATCAACACCGACTAAATTCGTAACAATATTGGTAGCGGTATTGTCGCTGTCATAAATCATAAGGCCAATCAGCCTCTCAACGCTGAACGTGGCACCTGCTGGCATATCCTTCAATACCCCTGAGCCGGTAAGCTTATCCGATGATTTAAGCGCTATGTTACGGTCGAGTTTGATTCTGCCTTGATCAGCCGCAAGAAAACATGCCGCCATAAGGGGAATCTTCGCCAAGCTCGCCGAGGGGAACAGCTTATCCTTCTCGTACGAAAACTCCCACCCGGTTTCTAGTCCT
>VGKM01000252.1 GCA_016867005.1 Candidatus Omnitrophota bacterium
CGATAAAAATAATGACATCCTGGGACCGTTTTATTTCTTCCATTACCGCTTTTATTCTTTCTTCGAATTGCCCCCTGTATTTTGTGCCTGCGACCATTAAAGCCAAATCGAGCACAATCATGCGTTTGCCCCGTAACACTTCGGGGACATTCCCCGCAACGATTGACTGGGCAAGGCCTTCGACAATAGCGGTTTTACCTACGCCTGCTTCCCCCAACAGCACAGGATTGTTTTTTGTCCTGCGGCTCAATATTTGTATTACGCGCTCGATTTCATTGACCCTGTTGATCACGGGATCAAGTTTGTTTTCTTTGGCAAGCATTGTTAAGTCACGGCCAAAAGCATCCAAAGCAGGAGTTTTTGTCTTTGCCTGCTGTTGAGCGCTGGCTTGGCCGAAACCCGGAAGGGCAGACCCCAAAAGCTCCATGATCTCATTCCTGACCGCATTTAAATCAAGGCCCAAATTCAGAAGGACCTGAGAAGCAACTCCCTCGCCCTCGCGGATAAGGCCGAGTAAAATATGCTCGGTTCCGATATAATTATGGCCCAGGGCCCTTGCCTCTTCGGCTGCAAGCTCCAGTGCCTTTTTGGCGCGCGGAGTAAACGGGATATCGCCGATGATCTGTGTTGCCGGGCCCGGCTGCACCAGTTTTTCTATCTCCAGCCGGATGTTCTCTAAAGACACTCCCAGTTTCTGCAAAACAGCTGCAGCAACCCCTTCGCCCTCGCGGATAAGGCCGAGTAAAATATGCTCGGTTCCGATATAATCATGATTAAAACGCCTTGCTTCTTCTTTAGCCAATATCACTACTTTTCTTGCTCTTTCGGTAAAACGGTTGAACATTTCCCCTCCCATATCCATAAGAATTAGATTTTTAGTTTATTTCTCATCAGCTCCGCCCGCTTAACATCCCGTTCCTGGGACGTAAGTTTTTTGTTTTCTATTTTTTGCAGGTGAGCCGGCTGGCTCATAATAAATAATTCATTGATGCTTCTTCTGTCGAGGCATTTGTTGACGATGCCCAGGTCGCAACCTAAACGTACCATAGATAACAGCTCTATTGTCTCGTCGCTGGAAATAATATAGGCGCTCTTTAAAATACCGGAGCTGCGGTTTACGCGGTCCTCCAGAAATGATTTATTCTTTGCGAACATCGCATCCCGCGCCTGTTTTTCCTGCTCAATGATCTGTTTAATAAGGCCGTTGATATTTTCGATGATCTCTGGTTCACCCAGGCCCAAAGAAACCTGGTTTGAGATCTGAAAGAAATTCCCCGTTGCCTGCGTCCCCTCGCCGAAAAGCCCGCGCGTAGTAAAACTTAATTTGGAAATTGCAGCCAGTACCCGGTTGATCTGGCGGGTCATGACAAGCGCCGGCAGGTGCAACATAACTGATGCGCGCATCCCTGTGCCGGTATTGGTAGGGCATGCGGTGAGATACCCCCATTCCGGAAGAAATGCGAATGATAGTTCTTTTGCCAGGGCATCATCAAGCTTATTGATGATGTTCCATGCTTCAAAGATATTAAACCCCGACTGCATTACCTGGACCCTTAAATGATCCTCCTCATTGACCATAATGGAAATTATTTCGTCGTTATCAATAATGACCCTTCTATTGTCTGTCTTCTGGGCATGCTCCAGAGACATCAGGTGCCTTTCAACTAAAAACTGCCTGTCAACGGCATCAAGCAAGCTCAGGTCAAAACTGGTTGCGCCTTTTAGATAATCGATCTTTGCGGCCACGCCTTCGATTACTTTGATGACCTGCTCTCCCTGGACTTTCCCAGCCCAGTGAGGAAAGGGATATTTATTAAGGTTGCGCGCGAGGCGCACCCTGCTTGATATGACTACGTCCGAA
>VGKM01000253.1 GCA_016867005.1 Candidatus Omnitrophota bacterium
GGGCAAGAACTGGGCACCTGAGATCGATTAAGAAGTTACCACAAAGTAAATGTGATCTAACCTCTTTGACTGAGAACACAGATGCCTTTAATAACTTGAGAGCGAATTTCTTTTTTTATAAATTGTATTGTTAATAATGCAAAATACTGACTCGATATATTTGTATTTTTATCTATTGTGATAATTTCCAACGTCTTTGGGCTTGAATTTTCCATAAAAACGAGAATATCTACGGTATCTAAGACCATTACTTCTTGATCACTATTTTGAACCACTGCCTTTTTTGAAATTGGATCATGCATATAATTTTTATTTATGATTTTTGCTCTATGTTCTATTCTGTGATTAGTTTTCAGTTCTTTAAACTGGCAGCTATATATTGCAGGCGCAGCCCGTGCTTCTTGAACCATGAGTTGACAGGTGATAATCGCTATATACTTTAATTTCATGAATTTACCATACGGCTCCCATGACTTACTCAAAACAAATATCTACTTAGCATCATTTATGGATACCTTTGTCGTAACCATCATTTGATAAACAGTCTTCAAGTTAAGCTCATTGATTATAATTTAATTTTATTTATCAGGTTTTCTTTTACTATCATCTTTTGCCAACGACTTTTTGTTTTGTTTCTTATTTTTATTAGGCGAATTCTTTGGACGATTTTCAGCTTCATTTTTATGAAAATCTATTTGTTGCACAGTAATATTATCCCCTCCAGGTCTTTTCATATTTTTAATAAAATCAGCCGCTACTTTTTTAGATATCTCAATTTTCGTCTCATTATCGAATATTTGAATAATACCTACATCACTTCGATTAATATTTCCCTTTCTGCATAACATCGGCAGTAACCACTTCGGGTCAGCATTTTTTTTACGTCCAATATTGAGCCGAAACCAAATAGATCCTAAAGAGCTATCTAAGGCCTTTTTATTTTTTGGTTTCTCTTTACTGTTAAAGTCACGCTTTACACCTGTCTCACCAGGATCACTGACCTCTTCTAGAGCCGGCAATCTAGATCGATGGGCTCTGATCAAAGCCGCCCCAAGCTCTTCAGGAGACCTTTGCGTCAACAATATTTTTGCTAACCTAAAATCTTCCTCACTAGGTTGCTCGTTTAATATCGGATCAGCCAGCATTCTTTGCTGATCTAATTTTTGAATTTGTTCTATAGTGGGCGGGCCCTCCCAAATTACTTTGATCTTAGCATCAATTAAAATTTGCTCAGCCCTTCGACGACGCGCTTGCGAGACAAGCAAGGCGCTTATCCCTTTCCGACCCGCCCGGCCCGTTCTGCCGCTCCTGTGTTGTAATGTTTCCGCATCATGCGGTAAATCTGCGTGAATGACTAATCCCAGATTTGGTAGATCGATACCTCTCGCTGCAACATCCGTAGCCACGCATACGCGCGCGCGTCCATCGCGCAAGGCCATCATCGACTGGTTTCGTTCGTGTTGACTAAGCTCACCAGAAAGCAAAACTGCTTGAAAGCCTCTCTCCAGAAGCATTGATTGTAGATGCCGGACCGACTCTCGGGTATTACAAAAAACAATAGATGTCTGAGCCTCTATCAATCGCAAAAGATTAACTACAACATGCTCTGTTTCTTTCGGTATAATTCTAATGGCCCTATATTCTATGTCTGCGTGCCCTTTTTCATTCCCTTCAACCTCAATTCTCAGAGCATTTTTTTGATATCTTTGAGCGAGAGCAACAATCCCTTTTGGCATTGTTGCTGAAAACATTAAGGTAGATTTAGCTTCCGGCGAGGCGGCAAGAATAAACTCAAGATCTTCCCTAAACCCTAAATCAAGCATTTCATCGGCTTCATCCAGCACAACAGCTTTCA
>VGKM01000254.1 GCA_016867005.1 Candidatus Omnitrophota bacterium
CGCATCAATTTTTAACGTTCCCAAAAAATGCTCGACCCACAGATAAGGGTCATGCAAAAACTCAACCAGGCCATAAGTTTTCTTAAAATCCAGGATTTTACCTATCTGGCTTTGCAAAATATCTATATCTTTCCCCCTCAGCCAGAAATGGGCATCGGCTGAAGTATTTTGCATATCATCCTGCGCGACAATCACCGGATGATAAACAAGGCAGTCTATCCCCAGCTCTTTAACCAATAAAGCGATATCGCTTAACTCACTGACATTCTCCTTCATAATCGTTGTCCATACGGAAATTTGCGGACCGCGCCCTTGGCGCCTTTTTGCGGCAATTAACCACTTTATAGCCTGTGTGGCATTTTTAAACGCGCCTTTTTGCCTTATGTAATCGTGCGTCTCTTCTATCGCGCCATCAAGAGAAACCGCGATATTGGAAAGCCCTGAAGCAATAATCTTATCTGCGAGTTCTTCACCGATCAAAGAACCGTTGGAAACAGCTTCGATCCTTATCTTGTTTGCCGCAGCATGAGAGATGACCTCAAAAATATCTTTTCTTAAAAACGGCTCTCCTCCGGTAAGCACAATTGCCGGACAGCTATTCCAATGTTTTATTTGGTCAATAGCGCTTTTAACCGCGCCGGTTGGCAATTCAAACCCATTCAAGATCTTAACCACTCCGCACATCTGGCAATTATATGTGCATTTATGGCTGAGGCTGATGTAAACCCAGAGTGGCGCGGTTAACGGCCTTTCTAATGCGTTTGAAAAAAAGTACCCCAGGTTCCTCTCAAAATCTTGCAAAATGTCTTTTGTCATTTAAGCCGGCCTGCTCAACAAATCCCTGATAGAAATAATTTTCTTTAACTGGCTGTTGAAATTAGCTCTTTCGAATATCTTTAACGGATTTCTCTCTTTATGCGATGACAAAATGTGTACGTAATCATCGATTATTTTAAACGCATCGCCCCTGGCGGTACTTTCTCCTGAATTAAGCAGGTTTTGCACAATCGAACTTATATCGGAGGGGAAAAAAACACAGTCCTGCAGGCAATGCCTCGAACACTTTTTAACTTTACTCCTTACTGCAGCGGCATTCTTAGATGTCCAGATATCCCTTAGAAGGTCCTTCCTAAGGTCGCCGTAAACGCCCATACAACTCCAAACCTGGCCTTCATAGGTTATGACGATCCTTTTAATCGCTTCGTAACATTTGAAATCCCCTCCTATGCTGCGGCCCCTAAAATACCGCGGCAGAGAACGCAATATGCTCGTATCGGTATAGATGAAGATATCGCCTGAGGAATTCTTAAGAAGGATGAGGTCTTCTATTAATTTCTCTAATTTCCGGATATTGTCTTCGCGCGGCCAAAGGTCGTTTTGTTTATTTTCGTGCATGCGCGTATTACTAAAAAGCACCGGCTGAAAGACAATAACATTGCACTGCTTGCTGCGCGCAAATTCAATGATCGCCGGAATATCCAAAATGTTTTTGTCCATTATTGTGAAATTGATACCCAGGGTGGGGAAAGAAGAGTTCAGTTTTTTCTTATAGAAATTAAGAATGTCTATATTGGAAGCGGATTTCTCAAATGACCCTTTGCCGCGGATTTGATTATTTGTCTCTTTTAAGCCATCCAATGAAACCGTGATATGGTTAAGGCGCAAACCGATGAGTTTCTTGATAATGGCTTCGTCGAGCAAAATACCGTTAGTAATAATATCCACCATTTTGATACCGCTTTTTATGGCAAACTCGATGATCTGGGGCAAGTCGTGGCGCAATAACGGTTCTCCCCCGGAAAATATAACATGCTTTACGCCCAGGTCGTTGACCTGGGAAACGATCTCG
>VGKM01000255.1 GCA_016867005.1 Candidatus Omnitrophota bacterium
GGCAAAGCTTAATATTAAATGATTAAAAATATTTACAAGCCGATTGAGGCGACAATCGAGGATATTATCACTGAAACCGCCAATATCAAGACCTTCGTTTTGAAACCGAAAGAAAAATTCGAATTTAAGGCCGGCCAATTTATTGAACTTACGCTTCCCGGCATGGGAGAGGCGCCGTTTACTCCGTCTTCCGACCCCAATATAAAAGAAAAAATCGATGTTACAATCATGAAGGCCGGGCGGATAACCACTTCTTTGCATTCCGCAGGGAAGAACATTTCTGTCGGGATAAGGGGGCCGTATGGCAAAGGGTATCCGCTGGAGAAATTTCAGGGTAAGGATATCTTGATAGTGGGAGGCGGCGTGGGCCTGGCGCCTCTGAGGTCTTTATTGCTCAGTTTATTTGCAGAGATTGAAAAATACAATAAGATCGTACTGCGTTACGGGGCGCGTTCCCCGCATGATATTATTTATAAAGAGTTGATCCCCAAATGGGCGAAGTTAGACAGGGTCAACGTAATGACAACCGTGGATGTCGGAGACGATAAATGGCAGGGCAATGTGGGGCTTATTACTACAATCTTAAAAGACCTGCCGGTCGATTTGAAAAAAGCGGTAGCCATAGTTTGCGGCCCTCCCGTAATGATGAAATTTGTCAGTTTGAAATTATTGGATGTTGGTTTTAAACACGGCGATATTTATTTATCCATGGAAAAAAATATGTCTTGCGGGCTCGGCAAGTGCGGGCATTGCCGCCTGGGCAGTTTTTATATTTGCCGGGACGGCCCGGTGTTTACGTATGAACAGTTAAAAGATACGCATGATATATGGGATTAATTATGAAACGGTTATTTGTAGATCTGGACATTTGCAGTGATTGCAAGGAATGTAAGATTTCCTGCGATTATTTTTATCATCCGCAGAATAACGGCATTGCGAGTTTGCGCGAATATGCGACCTTTTCCACTATCTGCCGGCATTGCGAACAAGCCCCTTGCGTGAATGCATGTTATCATCAGGCCCTGGAGCGTGCAAGCGACGGGCATATCAAGCGTTATAAAATGCTTTGTACCAGCTGCAAAAGCTGCTCAATAGCATGCCCTTTCGGGATAATTTTCCAGGATTTTATCGCTTACCTTGATTCCAAATGCGATTACTGCGTCGGCTCATCAGGAAAGCTCCCGAAATGCGTTACTACCTGCCCTCATAAGGCGATCGAGGTCAAAGAAATAGAAGAGAATATTGAGCAGAATATTTATTTTGTCGGTGAATCACTGGCAGTGCGTTCCCGCAAGTGGTCGAGAGAAGATATCCAGATCAAAAAGAAATGAGAATGATCATAAATTATTTGATATTCCCAGGATTTTTATTCAGCGCGGTAGTCGGCTTAATGTCGGGATGGATTGACAGGAAAGTTACCGCGCGCATTCAATGGCGCAAAGGCCCGCCTTGGCACCAGAATTTTACCGACATTATTAAATTATCAGGCAAAGAAATAATCGTCCCTGAAAACGGTAAGTTGGTGTTCCTTTCGGCTCCTTTTGCGGGGCTTTTAAGTTTGGTTTTATGCGCTACGATTTTAGGCAAGGCGATCATGGCGCCTTCGGAGAGTTTTGCCGGAGACATCATCGTTGTTTTGTACCTCCTGACAATACCTGCGCTTTCCTTGATCATCGGCGCCTCAAGTTCCCGGAACCCGCTCGCCAGTGTCGGAGCAAGCCGCGAAATGAAATTGGTCCTGAGCTATGAGCTCCCTTTCATATTATCCGTTGTAACGGTCATTATCAAATCTTCAGGTATAATAAGCTTAGGCGGGATAATCAACCCGCAGATC
>VGKM01000256.1 GCA_016867005.1 Candidatus Omnitrophota bacterium
CCCTTGCCCCGTTTTTTAACTGGCCTGAAGGAAAATACCTTCTTGAATACGGCGGCAATACTTCGGACAACGGCTTAATTGAATAATTAAGCAAATCTTTTCTGAAACGCCCGATACCGACATCAATCTTAACAGGAACACTGCCCAGATACTTATCCCCGGCCCCTAAATTTTTGCTATCCAGGATAAACGATTTGGCAGGTGTTTCCACTTTCCCTCCATCAAATGCCAAAACGATATTCTCACATTTCTCAGCCGCCTCTAAAACGTGGGCGGCAGTCAAAACATAATAATAAACCCCATCCTCAGCCCAGATAAATCCGGAACCAGCTTTGCTTTCATCGCCTCTTGGCAAGAATATCGTAACAAATGCTTCAGAGATATAATGCCATTTCTCTTTGGATATGCGCGGGAATTTAGAAGATATTTTTTCTAAAGCTGCTGCGCAGCTATTTTCTAATTGGCATTTTTTACTAAGCTTGCCTCTGTAAAGGAACGGCTGGGGCATAAGTACTCCGTCCTTAAATACGCTGTATTCAACCATAACTCTAAGCACTTCCGCAACGCTCCATGCCTGGGAGCTAGTCCCTCCGGGATTATATGGGGCATCTCCGTCAAAAACTTCATTAATTGAATTCTGGTAACTTTTCATAAGGTACTCTACAAGCGGCGCAGTGATAATCCTGATTTCTTCTCCTATCTCTGCCTCATCTTTGCCCTGATGCCTGCGGACCTGCGCTAAGGCATCTATGTACCCGCCGACCAGCCACGGCCAAACAGTACCCTGATGATAAGCCGCGTCTTTTATTTCCGGCGCCTGCCATGTCTCATAACGGCCGTGATAATACGAATCCCGGGGAGAAAGAGTACGCAAACCGTAAGGCGTCACTAGATCCTTTGTAACTGCCCCGAGGACGCTAATCTGCCTTTCAGGAGAAAGTAAATTTCCTGCGTGGCTGACGGCAAAAATCATATTCGGCCTGATTGCTGCTCCGTGGGGATCTCCTTCAATAACATCAAAAAGCGCGCCTTCTTTATCATTCCAGAATTTATCGTTAAAAGATTTTTTCACAACTTCTGCCAATTCTTTATATACAGATGCGGCAGGCGCGTCCCCGATGTCTGATTCTACATATTCAAGGAATTTAAGGTTTGCATACCAAAGGGCGTTGATGTCTACTGCCTTACCGTTACGAGGAGTTACTGGGTTATCCCTTCCTGCAGGATCAGCATCCATCCAGGTGGATTGTGCAGGGTTTACAATCAAGCTATCCTCATCCATATAAATACGGTTAAACCTGCCGTAACGCTGATAACCTGTGCCCTCCTTGTACCCTTTAAAAATATTGCGCATTACAGGAAGCATTTCCTTGATAAAATCCCAATCGCCCGTGTATGCCAAGTATTTCTTCAGCGCCTGGATAAACCACATAGAGCCGTCAACGGTGTTATATTCAATTGTTTCCGGCTTATTCGCATCCCAAATCCTGTTAGGAATAAGCCCGTTCTTTTCAAAACGGGCGAAATTTCTAATATTGTTCTTTGCTTCTTCAAACCTGCCGGTTGATAATAGGAGCCCAGGCAAAGAAATAAAAGTGTCCCTTCCCCACTCTTCAAGGAACCAATCTGCGCTTGCCGCCCATAACTGGATTTTTCCGTCTACGTTCTTTACAAACCTATCTGCTGTTTTGGCAAATGCCTCAAGGACAGGATGGCCCAGCATGTGCTCCTTTATTTCCGCATTGCTTTTTAACCTCAAAAATTGTATTTCCAGATTCTTCAGGCCTACCGGCAGGCCATTTTTACGGATGTCCTCTGCTTTAAC
>VGKM01000257.1 GCA_016867005.1 Candidatus Omnitrophota bacterium
GTAATCAAATATTATGATTCCGAAAGCGAGCCCTATCAGGCGATCAGCATAGTCGATAGCAACCTGGGGAATGAATAAAAAAGGAAAGGCAATGAAAAAAATCATTTTGGCTTTATTAGCGGTGTTTTTGATCGTTGGCGCAGCCTGGTTCTTATTATGGAACGGTATGGAGCGTTTCAAGGCGGTAGATATTGCAAAAAAGAACAATGCAAATATCGCTAAAGTCAAGATTGCTATGCCCAAAGAGACAGCGCTTAAGATCATGGGGAGGCCGGAAAAGACAGAGGTTTTCTCTAACGGAGGCCAGATAATAGAATTTCTTTTTTACCGCACTAAAGGATTTAATTTCCTGCCGCTGGACAGCCAGGAGAATTTCACGCCTATAGCGATTGATTATGCAAGCGGGATCGTGATCAATTGGGATTTAAGGTATTACAAAGAAAAAGCAGCCCCCCGGCAATAATCCTATTTACAGATCAGCTTATTGAATTTCTCGACAAGCGCCTTGAATTCGTCTTTTTTGCGCAAGTGGATGGGCCCATGTTTTGCGCCGGATATCCTTTCGTCCAATTCTTTTTCCATCCGGTAAATCGGGCCTGCGATCCTGTGTGAAATAATTAAAGCCGCTGTCCAGACAAGCGCCAGGATTATAGGTATTGAAACAAAAATTATTATGTTTACTTTGCGCAATACCGGCACAAGGTTATAAGCGATTGATTCCGGTATCACCAGCTGCCAGGCCATCATATTAAAAATCAGATAATATACGCAGAGGGCGACAATTGTAGTCGGTATGATAGCTGAAGCAAAGACCAAAAAAAGCAGTTTGTTCTGGAACGCAGTGCCTAAATATTTACCCCTTCTTTTATTGCTTTTCATATCCCACCTCGATATCGTTGTATTGTGCTTCCGCGACACTTTGTGTATTCTCCGAATCGGTCATGATTGCGATCGCCCCGGCGTTTCCGGGGCTTGAGCCGAACAACTTTCTGAAATCATCGTATATATTTCTTTCAACACGGACCCAATTCCCCATGTTTTTAACTCCCGATTCAACAACGATGATTTTCAAATTCTTGAAATTGGGGTTCGTGATAATTGTCCCGACAGGCAGGTCTTTATCCCAGACATATTCAAGGCAGCGGAAGCGGAACAGGGGGAAACGCGGGAATATGACATAAAACCTTGCGGCATAATCGTCTTTTTCCAGCCACCAGCTGTCCCCGGGTGCGCCTTTTTTTCTTTCCGGAAAACGCGTTACCCGCCATTTCCAGCTTACCATCGGATGGTTCTTGGGGTTAAATTCCATCCAGTAAATCATACCGGAAGCCGCATCTTTGCTGTACGCATTAAGGTATTCCCCGGTTTTGTCTTTTTTGACGGAATAAACTACCTTGCCTTTAAATATTTTCTCTTCCCATCCGGATAGGGCATTGGCGTGGTTAAACCTGAAACGCGCTACACCTTTGAGGAGTTTTTCGTGTGAAGGCGGGATGTTTCTTTGGTGAAGGGGGAATATAAAGATAAACACTGCGGAAATAACAAGGATCAAGCCGAGCGTTGCCGATATCAGTTTTAATATTTCCAGCTTTTTATTTATCTTCACAATACGCTCCCAGATAATTTTACTACTGAATAAATAAATACGCAATTAATAATTTTGTATCAACAGAATATAATATTGACAGGCGGCTATAAATATAGTATTTTATTGCAATAACCCAACCTTTCAAGGATCTTCTTAAAAAGCGTGCAGAATATTTATTATATCTCAACCGAAGAATTAAATAAGTTTGCCGAAGAGCTAAGAAAGTCTTA
>VGKM01000258.1 GCA_016867005.1 Candidatus Omnitrophota bacterium
AGAGTCTGGTTATCAATTCAAATCGAAAACCGATTCGGAAGTTGTTCTTAAAGCTTATATGCACTGGGGTCCGAAATGTCTTGAACTGTTTAATGGTATGTTTGCTTTTGCCATCTGGGACAAAAATTGTGATACCCTCTTTTTAGCCAGGGATCGCTACGGGATTAAGCCTCTTTACTATACGTTCTCCAACAGTTCTTTTTTATTTGCCTCTGAGCAGAAGGCTATTCTGACGAACCCGGATATTAAGCGTGAACTTGATCTAGAAGCCCTCCTGGAGTATTTTACTTTCCAAAATCTCTTTACCGATAGAACATTACTGCAAGGTATACATCTTTTCCCGGCAGGATGTTGGGCCAAACTTACCTTAGACGAGTCAGCGGATAAACTAAAGATTATCCGTTACTGGGATTATGACTTTTGTGAACCTGAAGATCATGCTGCAGCTGAAGAATATGAAGAGGAGCTGGATCGCCTTTTCAGACAGGCAGTTAAGCGCCAATTAATCAGCGATGTTGAAGTTGGCTCTTACCTGAGCGGGGGGATGGATTCCGGTTCGATCACCGCAATAGCAGCATCAGAACTGCCTTATATAAAAACCTTTACCTGTGGTTTTGATCTGCATTCCGCATCCGGCCTCGAACTTGGCTTTGATGAAAGAGAAAAAGCCGAACTGATGTCTTATCTTTTTAAAACCGAACACTATGAAATGGTCTTAAAGGCAGGCGACATGGTGCGTATAATGCCCAAACTGGCCTGGCATCTTGAAGAACCACGGGTTGGCCAAAGTTATCCCAATTACTATGCTGCGCAGCTGGCTTCAAAGTTTGTAAAGGTGGTACTCTCCGGTGGCGGTGGAGACGAACTATTTGGCGGATACCCCTGGCGCTACTACAGGGCTGCGGTTTGTAGTGACTTTGATGATTATATAGACCGCTATTACCGCTATTGGCAGAGACTGGTGGACAATAGCGTATTGAAGCAGTTATTCAAACCAGTATGGAACCAGGTAAGCCAAGTCTGGACCCGCGATATATTTAAAAATGTTTTTGAAAGCAGGAATCAGGCTCCTTGTTCGCCTGAGGATTATATAAACCATTCCCTTTACTTTGAAGCAAAAACATTCTTACACGGACTGCTGATTGTGGATGATAAGTTAGCCAGTGCTCACGGCTTGGAAACCAGGCTTCCTTTCCTTGATAACGACTTGGTTGATTTTGCGATGAAAGTACCGGTCAGTTTTAAACTTAGTAACCTGGACCAGATGGTGCGGATTAATGAAAATGAACCCGGAGATAAGCGGGACATCTATTTTCAGAAAACAAACGATGGAAAAAATATCTTACGCCGGGTGATGAGCAACTACATCCCAACTGAGATAACGGCGGCCAAAAAGCAAGGGTTTTCTGCACCGGATGCTTCGTGGTTCCGGGGCGAAAGTATTGAATATGTAAGGGATAAACTGATGGGCAAGAATGCGATGATCTTTGAGTATTTAGATCATAAGGTTGTTCATGATCTGGTAGGCGAACATTTAAGCGGAACCCATAATCGTAGGTTATTTTTATGGTCACTACTTAGTTTTGATCACTATTTGCAGACATTTTCACTGAAAGGTTGATTTGCAATGATCGACAAAAATGAACTAATTGATGCTTTAGTGGCACTGATTAACGATGATAGCTCAGATATAGATGTTGTTATGCTGTCAGCGTTACGTCGCTTGTGGCGTAATAGAAGGAATGAGGTTAATGATGCATTTAAACGAACTCTTCCCCTCGGTGATTACATTG
>VGKM01000259.1 GCA_016867005.1 Candidatus Omnitrophota bacterium
TTTTAGATAATCGATGTTTGCGGCCACGCCTTCGATTACTTTGATGACCTGCTCTCCCTGGACTTTCCCAGCCCAGTGAGGAAAGGGATATTTATTAAGGTTGCGCGCGAGGCGCACCCTGCTTGATATGACTACGTCCGAATTTGGGCCGGTGCCCTTTAGCCATTCAGATGCATGGCTCAACAAATCATTAATCTGCATTTTTTTCCTGTCTTGTATCAGTGATTACAGTGATTTCAGAAATGATTACAGTGATTAAAAACATTAATCACTGTAATCGGCTCTTTAATCACCGGAATCACTGATATTCTTTTGCTCTTGTGATTGCTTCTTTTCAAAATCCTTTATCTGGTCCCTGATCCTAGCTGCTTCTTCAAAGGCCTCGTTCTCGATTGCCTTCTGCAGCTTTAACCTCAATTCCTGCAAATCAATTTTTTCTTTCAGGACCCTGGTGACTTTTGAAGGAGATTTCCCTATATGCTGGCTTGAGCCGTGGATCCTTTTTAAAAGCGGGCCCAGGTATTTCTTAAATGTAACATAGCACTCTCCGCACCCGAGCCGTCCGATCTTCTTAAAATCTGCATAAGTCATTTTACAATTCGGGCATTTTAATACAACGGCATCTTTTTCAACCGGCGCTTTCTCCGGCTGGACCATACCTGCCAAAAGGTCGCTTAGCCCAAACTGCTGCTCCATCTCCTGGCTTTTTGCCTGAGCGCATTGCTCACAAAGATGAAGTTCGTTCATCTCTTCGTTGACAATCTCGGTCAGATGCACAGTTGCCTGATTTTTACCGCAGATATCGCATAGCATTATGACTTCCTGCCTTTGTTTACTGGTTAACCTCGTAGGTTAAGCTTTCTAAAAATACACCCAAACCTGCGAGGTTTAACTTAATATTTAATGCCTTCCTTCTTGGTAAGGCCATGGAACAATTTCGCAACCTTTGCAGTAAGCGGCCCGGGCTTGCCGCTGCCGATAGAACGGCCGTCTACTTTTACCACAGGCACAATCTCGGCAGCAGTGCCGGTTATAAAACACTCATCCGATATGTAAACTTCGTGGCGCGTTATCACATGCTCATGCACCGGGATCCTGTTGGCCTTTGCCACCTCAAGGATAGAATCACGGGTGATACCTCGCAATGTCCCCATGCATTGAGGCGGGGTATAAAGGTGGTTATTTTTTACGATGAAGATATTATCCCCGGTGCACTCGGCAACATAACCAAGCGAGTCAAGCATAATGGCCTCGGCGCATCCTGCATTAGTTGCCTCTATCTTAGCAAGGATGTTATTCAGGTAATTCAGGGACTTGATCTGCGGATTCAGCGCCTCCGGAAGATTCCTTACTGTCGGCACTGTGATTATAGATAAACCCTCTTTGCAATATTTCTCCGGATAAAGTTTTATCGTATCCACGATGATAATAATCGAGGCCTTTCCGTAACATTTTTTGGGGTCCAGCCCCAGGTCACCTTCTCCTCTTGTTACAATGAGGCGGATATATGCGTTATCCAGGTTATTTTCTTTAAGTGTTTTAATTACGGCCTTGATCATCTCATCGCGGGTAAGCGGGATACTAAGCATAATGCTGTGGGCTGATTCATAAAGCCGGTCAATATGCTCTTTTAGTTTAAAAACCAGGCGGCCATAGGAACGTATCCCTTCAAACACGCCGTCTCCGTATAAAAGCCCATGGTCAAAGACAGAGATTTTCGCTTCGCTTTTTTCATAGAATTTGCCATTAATATAAATTTTCATTTTTCGCCCTCCGGCTAACT
>VGKM01000260.1 GCA_016867005.1 Candidatus Omnitrophota bacterium
CCAAGAAAATCATGGAAGCAGGGGATTGCGATGCGTTATATCTGGCTTTTGAGGGCCTGACAGACCTGTATTTTCAGGAAAATCAATACAATGAATACATAGAATTCCTCAGTTCCTTATTAAAACAAAAAAAGGAACTTGGCCCGGCGATAAATTATTATATGGCGCTTACCCGTTATTATCAGCTGAAGTCGCTTGAAGAAGAGCAGGATTGGGATGAATATTTTTCTAAAGGCAATGATTACCGTGACCAGATCCGCGCAGGGCTGGATGGTGCAACCGCCGCAAACTCATGCGCTGCCGCATTGCTTTATGCAAAGGTGCTCGCTTTTAAGTTCCACAAGGACCAGGAAGACAATTTTACCGAATCTTCACTGGAAGAGCTTATGTCTTCGGCCAGGGAATATGCTAATCTAAGTGCCCAGCCCCTGCCGCTAAAAGGCGCAGCAGACGAGCTGTTTTCTTATGGCGAGAAAGCAAAGGCAAAAGAGGTATACAAACTTTATACAGATAAATTGCTGGCACAGGATATAAAGGATGAAGGCCTGCTTATGATAGCAAATGAATTCCTGGCAGGCGGCAATTTAGAATTGGCAGAAAGCATCTATGACATTTATATCGCAAGGTTTATTGCCTCCGGAGATAAAGAGAAGAAAGATTTCTCCCCCTTAATAAATATTGCCAGGGCCTTTTTTGATTCTGACAGGCATTATTCCGAAAAAGTGTTCCAAGAGATAGAAGATGCCGCAGGCATAAAAGCTTTTGATGAAGAACTGACTTATTTAAGGGCCCTGAATATGGCGCGGTACAATGATTATCGAAAGGCGCTGGGCCTCTACTCGCAGTTACTCAAGCGTTTTGCCGATACCAAATATGCCGACGAAGCAAATTTTAAAATCGGCATAATTTATGCGTATGTATTAAGCGATATGAAAAATGCATCGGTTTATTTCGGAAAGCTTGCCCAAAAAGAAAAGACAAGCCCGCAGGTTTTATCCGCTTTGTACCAGCTCGGCATTTTTTCTCAATGGGAAGGCGACTTTGTCAAAGCAAAAGGCTATTACGAAACTTTAAAAGAAAAAGCAAAGGATGGCTTTAAGGAAATAATCTCCCTTACCCTTACCCGCCTTGCGGAAATCAATGAAAATAAACCCATGGATTACAATCTTAAGTCATTCCTGGATATAGCGCTTAAGCCAAAAGATTTAAGGCCGGATATCAGGTTAACTGACCTTGATATCAGCCCTTCTGATGCAGAAAAAGGCCAGTTAGTTACCATTACAACAACTCCTTCAATGGCCAGCGCCGGCTGCATGCAGATAGAATTGCAGTATTTGTGGTCAGGCGATATCGCAAGCGCTTCTCCCTCAGCAACAGACCCATCTTTTCCTGTCCAGTATAGCGATCCCGGGACAAAAATAATCTGTTTGGTGGAGGTCTCGCCAACCGGAGTAAGCAGTTTCGGGATCGGTATGGCGGACGTCCGCTGATTTCTTCCAAACAATTAAAAATACTTGACTTGCGACTGCTTTGGTAGTATAAATAAGATAATTTATAAACAATTATTTTATAAATAAGGGAAATTTCTTACTTATGCAGCAGATGGATTTTCAGAAAGAAGACCTTACCGAAAAAGAAAGGCGCAATATCGGCATCCTTGATGTGTTGCGCCGC
Organism: Candidatus Omnitrophota bacterium; assembly: GCA_016867005.1. GTDB lineage: Bacteria > Omnitrophota > Gorgyraeia > Gygaellales > Profunditerraquicolaceae > VGKM01. Next base: position 1,675 of record VGKM01000260.1, read on the forward strand.
CAAGGCCCTATCAGCCGCCCCGATATTTCCAAAGAATTAGGGGTAAATGTCGTTACCATCTCCAATTAT
>VGKM01000261.1 GCA_016867005.1 Candidatus Omnitrophota bacterium
GATATGGGTGTAGTGAATCAGATTAGAGAAAAGGCAAAATCAAAATTAAAAACAATTGTGCTTCCTGAATTTGAAGACGAGCGGATCCTTGAGGCCGCCTCCATCATTGAAAAAGAAAAAATCGCCAACGTAATTCTGTTGACTAAAGATAAGATTGATGCGGGCGATAACGAAAGGTATGTCCAGGAATTTTATGAATTGCGCAAGGCCAAAGGGATTTCCGTAGAACAGGTGCGTAAGATTTTTGAGGACCCGCTGTATCATGCGGCAATGCTTGTACGCGAAGGTAAAGTGGACGGATACGTAGCAGGCGCTGCCCGCACTTCAGCTGATGTCGCCCGCTCCGCTATATATTGCTTAGGGATAGACAAGCGTATCAATATTGCCAGCAGTAGTTTTATCATGGTCGTGCCAAACTGCCCTTACGGAGAAAACGGCACTTTTCTTTTTGCAGATTGCGGGGTAATACCCGAGCCGAATGCAAGGCAGCTTGCCTGTATCTCAATTGCCACAGCAGAGCTTGCGCAGAAAGTTTTGAACCTTACGCCGCGCGTCGCCTTATTAAGTTATTCTACTAAGGGCTCAGCCGAAGGCAGGGCAATAGGAAAAGTTGAAGAGGCATTAAATTTGCTTAAAGAAATGGCGCCGGATTTAGTGGTTGACGGAGAATTCCAGGTGGATACGGCAATCGTCCCGGAAGTCGCCAGGATCAAATATCCGGACAGCCCGGTGGGAGGCAAAGCGAACATATTGATTTTTCCGAACCTGGAGGCAGGAAATATCGGCTACAAGCTTACTCAGCGCATGGCAGACGCCCGCGCAATCGGCCCGCTTCTAATGGGGCTTAATAAACCGTGCAGCGACTTATCCCGCGGATGTTCGGTAGACGATATCGTAGATTGTGTTGCCGTGACCGCGATCAGGGCTCAATAAGAATGAAAATCCTTGTCATAAACAGCGGAAGCTCATCGATAAAATATAAATTATTTTTGGTCCCCCATAACGGGGTCATTGCTAAAGGCGTTATCGAGCATATCGGAGAAAAGGGGTCTTCTGTCTGCGACCATCATACCGGCTTGGGCCTTATACTGAAAAAAATAAATCACGTTGATGCCGTCGGGCACCGCGTGGTGCATGGCGCAGAAGAATTCCATAAGCCGGTTTTGATCGACGACCACGTCATAAGAAAGATCAGGCAGTGCTGTACGCTTGCGCCTCTGCATAATCCGGCAAACCTTGCCGGGATCCTGGCATGCAAGAAATTATTGCCCGGGGTTAAACAAGTCGCGGTATTTGATACGGCATTCCACCAGACCCTGCCCCGCCACGCCTACATCTACGGCCTGCCGTTTAAATTCTATACGAAGTTCGGGGTCAGAAAATACGGTTTTCATGGCACAAGCCATCAATATGTCGCCCACGAAGCCGCAAGGATATTGAAGAAGCCGCTTAATAAATTAAAGATCATTACCTGCCATCTCGGCAACGGCTGCAGTATCGCGGCGGTGATGAACGGAAAGTCAATTGACACAAGCATGGGGTTTACTCCTTTGGAGGGTCTGATAATGGGCACGCGCTGCGGAGATATTGACCCTGCGCTGGTAACCTTTATCATGCGTAAGCAAAGATTGAATACCGAGCAGATGGATGAATTGCTTAATAAGGCAAGCGGGCTGCGCGGCATTTCAGGGATCAGTAATGATATGCGCATGCTGGATGAAAAAGCGTCAAAG
>VGKM01000262.1 GCA_016867005.1 Candidatus Omnitrophota bacterium
GCTGATTTCTTAAGCCTGTCCTTAAGCTCATCCCAGAGAAGCACTGATTTTAAGCTCTCTTCAACGATTTCATCCATCTTATTCCTGCTGATTTTATCGGCATGGACCCTCTCGCCGAAAACGATATTTTCATAAATCGACAGGGGGAACGGATTCGGCCTCTGGAATACCATACCCACTTTTTTTCGCAATAACACTAAATCAGCCTGCGGGGCAATTATATTTTCATCATCGATTAAGATTTCTCCTGTTGTGCGGACCCCGTCGATAAAATCGTTCATCCGGTTAAATACGCGCAGCATCGTTGACTTGCCGCATCCGGAAGGCCCGATAATCGCGGTAATCCGCTTTTCCTTAAATTCGGCAGATACCTGTTTCAAGGCCTGAAAATCTCCGTACCATAAATTCAGGTTCTTTACTATAATCCCAGCCATTATCCAAACTTTCCTCTAATATAGCCGTCTGTTCGCTCATCATCCGGCGCTGTAAATATTTTTTCTGTTTTATCTAGCTCGATTAATTCCCCTGATAAGAAAAAAGCGGTCCTGTCTCCTACGCGCGCTGCTTGTTTAACGTTATTTGTCACCAGGACTATTGTGTAGTCCTGTTTCAATTTTAACATTGCCTCTTCCACTTTTGCCGTTGAAATAGGGTCAAGCCCGGAACAGGGCTCATCAAATAAAATTACATCCGGCTCAACTGCCAGCGTGCGGGCGATACAAAGCCGCTGCTGCTGGCCGCCGGATAATTTAAATGCCGATTCCTGCAGCCTGTCTTTTACCTCATCCCAGATATATGCTTTTTTTAAAGAATCTTCGACTATCTCGCTAAGCTCTCTTTTATTTTTTGCGCCATACATCCTGACACCATAAGCTATATTATCAAATATAGACAAAGGAAGCGGCAGGGGCAGTGCAAAAACAGTCCCGACTTTCCTGCGCAATAGCTCTACATTAATATTCTTGATGTCTTTTTTATCATATTCCACAAAACCCGCCATTTTAAAATTCGGCTGTAATTCATTAAGCCGGTTAAGCATCCTTAAAAAAGTGGTTTTTCCGCTGTTTGAAGGGCCGATTATGCTTAGTATTTCATTGGCCTCAACCGCCATGTTGACTTCTTTTAAGGAATGTACCGGGCCAAACCAGATATTCAGGTTCCTTATATCGAACTTAACCATTTTTGTACCACCCCTTCTTTACCATTTCTTTTTCTTCCTAAATTTGTAACGGATAACTATCGCTACTAGATTCATAAATAAAACCATGGCCAATAGGACCAACGCCGTCCCATACCTGATTTTTTCATCTACATTAGGCACCTGGGTCGAAATAACATACAAATGATACGGCAGCGCCATTGCCTGGTCAAAAATTGAATTGGGTAACTGCGGCAGGTAAAACGCCGCAACTGTAAATAAAATAGGCGCTGTCTCTCCTGCGGCGCGGCCAAGCCCTAAGATTGTCCCGGTCAAAATCCCCGGGATGGCATTAGGTAAAACTATATGCCTTATGGTCTGCCATTTGCTTGCGCCCAGAGATAAGCTTACTTCCCGGAATGACTGGGGTACGCTTTCCAACGCCTCCAGTGATGCCGTAATAATCAACGGCAAAATCATGATCCCTAAAGTCAATGAACCGGATAAAATCGAGGCCCCGAATTTAAAAAACACTACAAATAAAGCCAAACCAAACAAACCGTATACCACAGAAGGCACTCCTGCCAAATTAAC
>VGKM01000263.1 GCA_016867005.1 Candidatus Omnitrophota bacterium
CAGTAATCAAGGGAGAACTGATCAAAGAAGCGATAGGCCTGGCATCATGGGCTTTAACGCTCTCCATGTCAAAGCGGAAATCTTTTTTTATGTCATTGATATAAAGTGGCACCATATGCCTTAATACCCACTGGTCAAATAAATCGCCTTCTTTATGCTTGATAATCAGCTTTTTGTCTTCTTTCTTGGCTTTATAAAGCCCGAATTTCTGGGTATTACTGTCCAGCAGGTAAAGAATACAATTGCCTTTATTGTTAGCAATAAGCTCCAGGCAGTTTGTTATAAGGTGGTTTGCCGAAGATTCAAGAGAAAGGTTTTTATTCAGTTCTTCAATGATATCTTTTAATTTGCTGTAACGCCGGATCTTTTCCTGAAGAGAAATGCTGTTCTTATGTTCCTGCGCTTCTTCGTTGTTCAGGATATTTATTTTTTCTTCCAGGGCGGCGATTTTAAGCAAAAGGCAGTTTTTATGGTTCAGGAAACGGTGGAAGGTACAATATATTACGGCTATTGAACTGAAATAAAATAATGCCAGGGCCTGAAATTGGTAGCCAGAAAGGTGGCGGGAAAGATAAAACGGAATGGCAATATAACCAAGGAGAAAAACTAAGGAATAAACGGATATTTTTCTGATGGATACCCGCACTTAAATTTAAATTATTGTTTCTTCGGTACCTTTATCAAAAAAGTGCACTTTGCTCATATCGAAAACGACATCGATGTCCTGATTGACTGCCGGCCTGTCATGCGCCCCTACCCTGGCAACAAAGGTGTGTTTTCCGGTATTCAGATAAAGGTATACCTCAGAACCCATGGGTTCAACTACTTCACAATTGACTCTCACGATATTTTCCTGCGGAGCTTCGGAGACAAAAAGCTTATCGTAAATGTCTTCCGAGCGGATACCAAAAATCACTTCTTTGCCCACATAAGAGAGGACATCTTTATACATATCTTCGACGAGTTTTACCTGGATTTTTCCTTCGTCAAAATACATCCTGCCGTCTTTCTTGATGATCCTGCCGTCCATGAAATTCATCGGGGGCGAGCCGATAAACCCGGCTACAAATTTATTCTTTGGCTTGTCGTATACGGTAATAGGATCAGCAACCTGCTGCAAAAGCCCATTATTCACCACTGCGATCCTGTCCCCCATGGTCATAGCTTCAACCTGGTCATGAGTGACATAGATGATAGTTGTCTGTAAGCGGATATGGAGCTTGTGTATTTCGGTGCGCATCTGGACGCGCAATTTGGCATCAAGGTTGCTTAAGGGCTCGTCAAATAAAAAAACCATCGGTTTTCTGACAATGGCGCGGCCTACTGCAACACGCTGCCTCTCGCCCCCTGCAAGTTCCCTCGGCTTGCGGGAAAGCAGATTCTTTAACCCAAGGATATCGGCTGCTTCACTTACGCGCTGGATAATCTCCTGCTTAGGATAATGCCTGAGTTTCAACCCAAAAGCCATGTTTTCAAAAACAGTCATATGAGGGTATAAAGCATAGCTCTGAAAGACCATCGCGATATCGCGGTCTTTGGCCGGGACATCATTGACCATTTTATCACCGATAAAAACCTTGCCTTCGGTTATTTCCTCAAGGCCAGCTATCATCCTGAGTGTTGTGGATTTGCCGCAGCCCGAAGGCCCGACAAGGACCATAAACTCTTTGTTTTCCACGCCTAGATTCATCCTATCAACTGCTTTTGTCCCCGTA
>VGKM01000264.1 GCA_016867005.1 Candidatus Omnitrophota bacterium
AAACCGCCATATTCCATAAAATAACCTTCCTCTCTCTGCATATCAAGGAGCAATTTAAGTTTTCTTTCAGATCCAGCCAGATATTTATCTTCCCCGGTCAAGAGATAAAGGTTATTCAGGGCCGAAGCTGCGCAGGCCATCTGATTGGCAACATCACAGTTATTGTACCTGATAAGGAATTTTCCCGTATTGCCAAGATTAAACTCTGCCCCCTCCTCAAGGAGCAATAAAGTCTGGGTAACCGCAAATAAGGAAAAGGCAGTCGAGCAAAAATGTCTCTCAAAGGGATAATTTTCGTCTGTGCTTCCGTCCTTATGCCTGGACCTTCCCCAATAATTAACTCCGGCAAGCGACCATTTTCTAATGAGGGCAGAATTATAAAATCTGTTCTCGCTCGTATTAATGGAGTAGGCCAGCGCCAGACTCAGGGATGCCTCCTGGAACCTGGAATTTGGAAAATCTATAGTTTTATAATGCCAGTAGCACCTATCAAAACAACCATAAGTTTTGGAGGAGCTGTCATTATTGAGAAATCCTAAGATTCTCGGTATCTGAGACAAGGCAATATTCAGGAATATATCAGATGTATTCATTTCTACCGCTCCGTCTTTACAAGGTCTATATAAAGCAGGGTCCCGAAACAGGAATCCAGGAATCTATGAATAGGTCTGTTTAACGGCAACCAATGCGGCATAAAACGGGCAGGGAAAAAGTGCACTTCTGAGCTTGCCCAGATAAAGGGCGGTGAAAGCATTCTTTTGGCTTCCCCTAGAGTATAGCCTTTCCCGACCGGATTAACGTCACCATCGTAAATCCTTATGAATTCTTCGGGGTCTTGCGCGCCAGCCAACAATCCCCTTCCCGGGACATTCTTTAACATATTCTTAGCGAGAAACCGGGTTAAGCCCCAGAACGGTTTCCTCAGCAGGATATTCCTGTAATAAAGGGTAATTTTGGCTTTTCCCCCAGGCTTTAATACACGATAAGCCTCTAAGATGGCCTTTCTGGTATCCGGAGTATGATGTAAAACTCCGCTGCTTATAACATAATCGAATGAGTTATCTTTGAACTCAAGGTCCTCCGCATTCCCCTGTCTCACATCAGCATCCAGACCGCATAATTCCAAGCTTTTTCTAGTAAGGGAAACCGCTGCTTGCGACAGGTCAATAGCGCTTACGTCGTAGCGCTTAAAGGCAAAATGCCGAGTCAGAAACCCTGGACCACAGCCGATATCCAACAATGACTTGCCTTTGCTAAAATCTGAGAAATCCCAGAAGCTCAAGCAAAAACGCTCAACGTCTTCTATCCTCAGCCTATCCAGATCCTTAAAGAAAGAGGGGCTTCCTAATTCGTGCTTGATCTCATAGGAATACAGGGGATGATTTTCCCAATAATCCCTTACCGTGTCTATCTCACTCATTTTTTTTTGTTAACTCGTAATTACGCGCACGCCCCTGCGCAACAATCAAGTCAGCTAAAAGTCCCTGGAAAGCAATGATCACTCCAGTAATAATTAAAATGATATCAGACAATTGCAGCCTATGTATAACAAAAAAATAGTCATGAAGCGATTTCAATACCCCAAATACCAGGCAAAATAAGGCCGCCGGAAAAAATACCCTTAAGGGATTAAAATATGTGATCAGTCTTAATACTGTAAGCAGGTAGGCGTAGGTATCTTTTACGGGGTGAAATTTTGATTTTCCT
>VGKM01000265.1 GCA_016867005.1 Candidatus Omnitrophota bacterium
CCCCGGGTAATCAGAAAAATATTTGGGAGTACCGTATAATTTATCGGCCCCTGTGCGTAAAAGCACAATATCAAAATCCTTGATCCGGTAGTTTATTTTCTTTAAAGCCGAATCCAGGTCATCTGCCTTAATAACTTCATTCGGCTTCTTATGAGATAAATCCAGTTTTACCCCGTCCGAATAACACCATTCAAGCGGTATCTCATCAGCGGTCTTTGAAGGCCTACCTTCGCTTTTTGTGCCGTAATGGAATGAATAATCAAGGTGTGTGCCGACATGCACGGGAGAATGCACGACTTCCAGGGAAAGGAATTCTCCGTCCGGCAGGTCTTCTTTTCTTATAATGCGCTTTCCAATAATATAATTAAGCTTGCCAAGCAGGGTTTTGCCCATAATAACGCGGTTGAACTTGGCAACCCCTGCGGCATGCGTTGTGCGCTCGATATCAACATGGTGGACTTCAAACGCCTTTTCGTCAATCGGAAGGCTTAAGTCGATTATCTTCATTTGCCCAGTTTTGATTGAATAATTTTTTCGATATCGTTTATCGTGGAAAATTTGGTGACTTCCTGAGGGCTCAACTTAGTGCCGAATTCCTTATCTAGCGCGATCAAGGTTTCCACCATTTCTGTTGAATCAATCCCAATAGCATCGGAAAGATTAATATTATCCTTAAGCTCCTCTGGCTTTACCTTCAGAAGCTGCACCAAAACATCCTTTATTTTTGCTTTTATATCCATATATTTTACCTCCGATTAAATTTGAACCTCTCCCTTAGTCGCGGCGGCTTCCCATTTGTTAATGCCGTCCATGACATCCTTGAAGCAAAGCTTGGCAAGCGGGTCGAAATTGCTCTCCATGATCCGGTTGATCCTTCCGGGTTTGGAGAAAAATTCCCGCATGCACCATGAACCAAGCCGGCCCAAATCTTCGGTGGTCAGATGATCCGTAGGTATTACCGGATGCAGGAAATCCCAGGTGCCGAAATCGACTTTTTTCGGGTCAATCCAGTTTTTCTTTAAAGAGATCCTCCACATCGGTGAATTAGGCGCAGGCGTAACATAACCTACCCACATAATATCCGGATCCACCTCATCGGTAAATTCGAACCTCTTCTTGATGATCTCCTCGGTGTCATAGTCAAAGCCCATCATGATATCGGCGACTATGGCAATATCGTATTTACGTAAAAGCTCGATGGTTTTTTTGATCTGGTCTATAGTGATGCCCTTGGCGATTTTTTTCAGCTCTGACTGAGTTGTTACTTCAATACCAAAAACGCCCATAAAAAGCCCGGTTTCTTTCATTAGGGGCAGCACGCTTTCACAATTTACCCAGTCAATGGCGCGGCCTAAAGATACCCATTTAATCGGATTGTTAGCTGCCTTTTTAAGTTCGCAAAACCTCTGCACTCTTTTAGGGTCTACATTGAAATTATCGTCCTGAATGACCACTACTTTAACCCCGTACTTTTTATGCAAAATATCCAGCTCCTCCATGACCCTTTCCGGTGATTTAGCGCGCCAAGTCAGGAAATCAGAGGGGAAACGCGGGTCATACTGGTCCCATTCATAACAAAAAGTGCAGGCAGAAGGACAGCCGCGGCTTGTGACCATGTCTACAAACGGCTTCCAGTAAGTATGCCCTACGTATTTGTCCATCGGGAATAAATCATATGCCGGAAGAGGCAATTTGTCTAAAT
>VGKM01000266.1 GCA_016867005.1 Candidatus Omnitrophota bacterium
GGAAAAAAAATCGGCGGCGCAGCTGTTTCACAAAAACATGCCAATTTTATAGTTAACTGCGGCAACGCAAAATCGGCAGATGTCTTAAGGTTAATGCGTTTGATAAAAAACAGGGTTAAAAGGAAATTTAAGGTGGATCTGGAACCGGAAATCAGGATATGGAGATAAAACAGCTTAACAAATTAGGCAGGGTCGGCGTATTGATGGGAGGGGCTTCTTCTGAAAGAGATGTCTCTTTGAAATCAGGCCATGCGGTTTATGACGCCTTAAAAGGCGCAGGTATTGAGGCCGTGGCAATTGATATCAAGAGTGAAGATATCGGCGAAAATATCAAATTCCTGTCTTCTCAGAAAATTGATTGTGCGTTCCTTGCGTTGCACGGCCGTTTCGGAGAAGACGGTACGATCCAGGAGATCCTTGATTATGTAAAAGTCCCCTATACCGGCTCCGGGCCGCTCGCCAGCCGCCTGAGTATGGATAAAATCGCTTCGCGGAGGATTTTAGAGGTTTACGGAGTCCCTGTCCCGGCATACTGTGTTATAGAAAAAGCTATTTATAACGGCAACGGCAAGCTTACCAAAAGTTTTGGCTTCCCTTTAGTTGTAAAACCGGCTTCCGGCGGTTCAAGCATAGGGTTGTCAATAGTCGATAAAGAAGAGAGTTTTCATAAGGCAATTGATGCGGCGTTTAAGTTTGATGAAACAATCATCATCGAGGAATTTATCCGGGGCAGGGAATTGACCGTCGGTATACTAAAAGACAAAGCCCTTCCCGTGATAGAGATCATCCCTAAAAACAGATTTTTTGACTATGAAGCAAAATATCAGCAAGGTTTGACTGACTACGTGGTGCCTGCCCAGATTGATGCGGCATGTGCCAGAAAATCCCAGGACACGGCATTAAGGGCGCATAAACTCCTGGGTTGCTTTGCGTTCTCCAGGGCAGATATAATCCTGGCTAAGGACGGAACGCCTTTTATCCTTGAGCTTAATTCTATCCCCGGATTTACTCCGACGAGCCTGCTGCCGAAAGCAGCTCATGTGGCGGGAATAAAATTTGTTGACCTTTGCCTTAAACTGATCGAGTTAGCATATGAAAAAGAAAAATCTCAATAAAGCAGCTAAGATAATTTCAGGCGTATTTTTATGCCTTGCAGCCGTCTTTATTGCCCGCGCCTCTATTGTTACGATAAAACAAATCTCATATTTCAATATCAAGAAAGTCATCACCAATATCGCGGAGGCGGATAAGTTTTCTTATTTTAAGGGAAAAGGGATCTTTTCTCTGGATCTTAAAAAAGAAGCGCAGTCAATTGCTTTCAGCCACCCTGATTACAAGGCAATAAGAATAGTGAGGATCCTTCCGGATAAGCTGTATATCGATTTCATAAGAAGAGCCCCATTGGCCCGCGTAAAACTTTACCGCCCTTTTTTTGTCGATAGCGGGTCTTTTTTGTTTGATATGCCCGTAGATGCACAGCCGCCGGACCTGCCGCTTATTACCGGGCTTGATACTAAAATTTTCGGGCCAAAGCCGGGCAGGAGGTATAATAATGTTTCGGAGTTGTCCCTTGCGCTTAGTGCCATAAAAGAAATTAAAAAAAACCGGGCATTTTTATGGTATCGCATAAAAGAAATAAATGTAACAAGCCCTCTTAATATGGATATTATCCTGGCTTTTCGGAAAGGCGCGCAG
>VGKM01000267.1 GCA_016867005.1 Candidatus Omnitrophota bacterium
AATCAAAGAGGCGATTGATAATACTTATCGGGCGGTAGAAAAAATTAGTTTTGATGGGATGCATTACAGGAAAGACATTGGCAGAAAAGCGATTTCTTAACAGGGGACAGGTACCCAAACAATTTCGCAGAGGGTGCCCGAACAAATTTGCACCTGGTGCAAGTAGGAGGGGTTGATGATTAGTATAATCATGGGGAGCCAGTCGGATTTAGATACGGTGCAGGAAGCAATTGATATACTTAAGAAATTTAAAGCACGCTTTGAAACAAAAGTATTATCTGCGCACAGGACCCCTAAAGAATTAGCCGTTTATGTTGAAGCAGCTTCTAAGAAATCAACAAAAGTATTTATCTGCGCGGCCGGAGGCGCTGCGGCTTTAGCAGGGGTAGTCAGCGCGCATACAACTTTGCCTGTCATCGGCATCCCTATTGAATCAAACAGTTTAAAAGGCCTTGATTCATTGCTTTCGACGGTACAGATGCCGGCAGGTATACCTGTTGCGTCAATGGCAATAGGAAAAGCAGGCGCAAGAAATGCCGCTCTTTTTGCACTGGAAATTTTAGGTATAAATGATAAAAAGATCAGCCGGCAATTGTTAAAATATAAGCAAGGGATGCGCGCAAAGATTAAAAAGATCAAGCTGAAAATATGAACAAAACAAGAATAATCACGGCAGACCCGCATAATCCCGGCGGCGAGTATCTAAAAGACGCAGCGGATATTATTAGAAGCGGCGGCCTGGTAATCATCCCTACAGAAACCGTATACGGCATTGCCGCGAATATGCTGAATAAAAAAGCAATAGAGCGGTTGTATGAGATAAAAGGCCGGCCGCAGGAAAAGCATTTTTCTTTGCACATTGATTCTAAAGAAAAAATAAATGAATTCGCTGCGGATATTTCCGTTCAGGCATGGAAGCTGATGGGTAAATTTTGGCCCGGCCCCCTTACTATAATCCTTAAGTCAAAAAATAAAGGGACTATTGGGGTTCGTATGCCTGATGATGAGATCGCCCTGAGAGTGATATATTTTTCCGGTGTTCCGGTTGTATGCCCGTCGGCAAACTTAAGCGGAAAACAAGCCCCCGCAAGTTTTGAAGAGGCAATTAAAGATTTAGATGGAAAAGTAGATTTAGCTATTGATGCCGGCAATACCCGGATTGGCAGGGAGTCAACCGTAGTTGATTTAACGGCTGAACCGCTTAAAATATTAAGGGAAGGGGCGATTAAGAAAGAGGATATTTTGCTTGCGGCATCGAAGAAAACAATCCTTTTTGTCTGTACCGGTAATTCTTGCCGTTCGGTAATGGCCAAAGCCCTCTTAGATGACCGGCTTAAGAAATTAAAACGCAATGATGTTGAAGTTTTGTCTGCCGGCATTATGATGCTTGCCGGCGCAGGGGCAACAGAGGCCACCCGCCAGGTTTTAGCCAGGGAAGGCATAGATGTATCAGGGCATCGCTCTCAGAAGGTAACAGAGGACATGCTTAAAAGGTCAGATTTGATCCTGGTGATGGAGAAACTACACGAAGAAAGAGTGCTTCAAGTCGCACCTGAAGTAAAAAACCGGGTGTTTTTGTTGAAAGAATTTGCTAAAATAGGCGATATGAATTTAAACATAGAGGACCCGATCGGCCAGCCGGTTGATTTTTATGAAAAGACGCTGGATGTAATCAAAGAATCTGTAGAAAGGAT
>VGKM01000268.1 GCA_016867005.1 Candidatus Omnitrophota bacterium
ACCCGGGTAAATATCCAAACTTATATCGTCGGTAACGGCATTCCCGTGGAAAACCTTTGTAACGTTCTTTAATGATATGACCGGTTCTTTTTTTTCTTGTGTCATGCCTTAGAAAAATAGAAAATCGCGGTGATAACGCAATCCGCTAAAATTATTAAAATAAAACTTGTGACTACGCTGCGGGTAGTTGCCCTGCCTACCCCTTCTGCTCCGCCACGGGTATGCAACCCTTCAAAACAACCGACGAGGGCAATTATGATACCAAAAGCAACTGCTTTTATAAGGCCCGTATAGATATCCTTCAGTTCCAGGTATTTAAAAGTCGTCTGCATATACAGGTCGGCATTAATATTTAAGCTTTTTGTCCCGATTATAAAGCCGCCTAAAATGCCTGCAATATTGCCTAATACCGTAAGCGCAGGCACCATTACCAAAAGCGCCAAAAAACGCGGCACTGCCAGGAACCTGACAGGATTTATCGCCATCGTATCAAGCGCCTCGATCTGCTCGGTGACCTTCATTGAGCCCAGCTCTGCCGTAATCGCAGAACCTGCGCGGCCGGCAACAACAAGCCCGGTTAAAACAGGGCTTAATTCCCGGCAAAGCGAGACGGCAACCAGCGACGCCACATATATCACCGCGCCCATTTTCTCAAGCTGATAAGCCGTCTGCATGGCAAGGACCATCCCTGTAAAGAAATCTACGAAGAAAACAATTACAACAGAACGGATCCCGGCAAAGATCATCTGCTCTAAAACACTCTGCCTCTGGACGGATTTGCCTTTGAACGGCCCGATAAAAACCCAGTAAAGGATCTCGAAAAACAGCTTTGATAAATCCCTGGCCCACACAAAATATGATATTACAAACTTTCCTATCTTTGAAACCATTTAAAACTCCTTTAAAGCCGCATCCTGGCTGTCAAAAATATTAAAGACCTTATGAAGTTTGGTGATCTCAAAAATGTTCCTGATCTTGGCATCCATTGAACAAAGGCGCAGGTTCCCGCCGATCTTCTTCAGCCGCTGGAACACCTCGATAAGCGTGGCAAGCCCGGAGCTGTCAATATAGGAAACTGCCGCAAAATCAACCAGGACCTTCTTCTCATTGCGCTTGACGACCTCTTCAAAGATTTTTCTTAATTCCGGGGAATTTCCGATATTGATCTCCCCTTCCATAAAAAGGACCAGCGCATCATTCCGTTTTTCTTCCCGGGTCTTCATACTGCCTCCCCTTTTTTAAAGAACTTAGTCATTTTTACCGTACGGCCGCCATCAGAAAAAGATACCTTATCCATCAGCTTTTTTATCAAGTATACCCCGCGGCCGGAATTTTTCGTAAGGTTTTCTTCTTTTGTAGGGTCTGCCAGTGCCTGAAAATCAAACCCGTCACCCTGGTCTTTTACGGCAACAGAAAGTTCGTTTTCAGAAGTTTCGATCGTGGCCTCTACAAATAACCCTGCATTAAATTTATTCCCGTGTTTAATTGCATTTATTAATGCTTCGGATAGGGCCAGTTTTATTTTAAAGGCCTCTTCCTCATCTATGGGGAGGGGCGCAATAATCCCCATGGCTTTATTTAAAAAACCGGGGATAGCATCAAGTTCGGACGGGATTTTCTCGCAAATTTTCATAATTGTATTTGATGAAGGCATTGCTATTATTATATTGCCAAAAAACTATCTTTTC
>VGKM01000269.1 GCA_016867005.1 Candidatus Omnitrophota bacterium
TTAAAAGCGCAGTAAAAGCTATTTCAAGAAATATCAAAAAAGGCGCTTTGGTCATTTTAGAGAGTACCACATATCCCGGAACTACAGAGGAAGTGATCCTGCCGATATTTGAGAAACGGGGTTTGCTTCATGGTAAAGATTTTTTTCTCTGTTTTTCTCCTGAAAGGATAGACCCGGGGAATATCAAGTTCCCCCTGCAGAAAATCCCGAAAGTAATCGGAGGAATAAACCGGGAAGCAACCGGTTTAGGGTGCGCAATTTACAACAAGATCATTCAAAAAACAGTCCCGGTCAGTTCAGCGCGCGTAGCAGAGTCGGTAAAATTATTGGAAAATACCTTCCGTTTAATAAACATCGCGCTTATCGATGAATTAAGCATGATGGCGCATAAGATGAAGATAGATATCTGGGAGATAATTGATGCGGCTGCAACTAAACCATTTGGTTTTATGCCTTTTTATCCCGGCCCCGGAGTAGGAGGCCATTGCATACCGAAAGACCCGCTGTATCTTTACTGGAAAGCAAAACATCATGGGTTTGTGTCCCGGTTTATTAAATTATCATCAGATGTCATATCTTTTATGCCGGTTTATATCGTTAATCGCCTCGAAGATATTCTGGCAAAGTCCGGAAAACATTTAGCCGGGGCAAATATCCTGGTCTGCGGCGTCACTTATAAAAAAGACATAAAAGACCTCAGGAAATCACCTGCTTTAGATATGATTGGAGAATTATACAAAAGGAAAGCAAAGGTTTCTTATTATGACCCGTTGATCCCGTATTTGAACATTAATCAGATAGATTTAAAATCATCCGTCCTGAGCGTTAATAACCTCAAAAAAATCGATTGTGTGATAATCGCAACGGATCATTCTGCGGTTGATTATGATTTTTTGCTTAAAAATTCACGCACGATTTTTGATACCCGTAATATCTATAAAAAATATTCCGGGGCTAAGGTGGTAAAACTATGAAGCGATTTCTCGTAACAGGCGGGGCCGGTTTTATCGGTTCGCATATCGTAGAGGAGCTTTTAAACAGGGAGTATAAAGTCAGGGTATTGGATAATTTTTCAAGCGGCAAGCTTGAAAATCTAAGGCCGTTCCTCGGAAAAATTGAATTAATGCGGGGAGATATCCGCTCAAAAAAAAGCTGCCTTAAAGCAACAAAGGGGGTTGATTTTGTTTTACATCAGGCAGCTCTGCGCAGCGTGCCCAAATCACTCGTCTGTCCCCAGGATTACAATGAAGTCAACATCCAGGGCACTCTTAATATGCTTGAGGCATCCCTGAAGAATAAGGCCAAAAGTTTTGTTTTAGCTTCTTCAAGTTCGGTATACGGAGATACGGATAGTTTCCCGGAAAGAGAAGATTTTCTTCCCAGCCCGATTTCTCCTTATGCCTTATCGAAGCTGGCAGGAGAATATTATTGTAAAATATTCAGTTTGCATTATAAGCTGCCTTGTATATCACTGCGTTACTTCAATGTCTTTGGCCCAAGGCAGAGTTTGGATGATGAATATGCCGTAGTCATCCCGAAATTCATCAATTGCATTTTAAATAATGAGCGGCCGCCTATTTTCGGGACGGGAAAGCAATCGCGTGATTTTACCTATGTTACCAATGTAGTTAACGCAAACCTTTTGGCATCACAGGCATTCAGGCAGCAAG
>VGKM01000270.1 GCA_016867005.1 Candidatus Omnitrophota bacterium
AAGGCGTAGATTTAATCGTAAAAAATGATAAGAAAGATAAAATAATTGCTTTGATACAGGGACAGCCCCCTCCGGGGACTGTCCCTGTATCGGGTATCTCAAGCTTTAAAGGGCATACCAGGGCATTTTTGAAAGTCCAGGACGGGTGTAATAATTTCTGTTCTTATTGTAAGGTGCCGCTTGTGCGGGGCCGCTCAAGAAGCAAAGCCGTAAAAGATGTGACAAGAGAAGCTGAGGTATTAGTAAAGAACGGTTTCAAAGAAGTTGTCTTAACGGGAATCTGCCTCGGAGCATACGGTAGGGATTTAAAGCCAAAATCAGATTTAAGCGGGCTTGTTGCGAACTTAGAAAAGATCAAAGGCCTTTTACGGATAAGGTTAAGTTCTATAGAAGCAAAAGATATCAGTGATGGGTTGATAAAACTTATTTCCCATTCCAAGAAAGTATGCCGTCATTTTCATATCCCTCTTCAAAGCGGGGATGATACGGTTTTAAAACGGATGAACCGTAAATATTCAAGAGAGGGGTACCTGTCTCTGGTCAGGAAAATAAAAAAAGAAATCCCCGGCGTTTCAATCAGTATTGATGTTTTAGTGGGGTTCCCGGGGGAAGACAATCGCATGTTTTTAAATACCGCTCAGCTTATAAAGAGCATATCGCCGTTCAAAGTGCATATTTTTCCTTATTCAGAAAGAAAAGGCACAAAAGCCGCAGGATTACCGCAAAAACTGGATCCCCGGGTGATAAGGCAGAGGATAGAGATGCTTAAGCTGATATCGGAAGAATGCGGCCTACGGTTTAAAAATAAATTTTTCAATAAAAAGATGCTTGTCCTGGTTGAAGGCAGGGTCAAGGGAAATCCGCTTCTTTGGGAGGGCTATACAGATAATTATTTACCGGTTAATCTTTGCTCTAAGCGTCAACTTCAGAATCAGATGGTTTTGGTCAAGTGTACCGGTATAAACGAAAATAATAATTTAACAAGTGTTATTGTTGACAATTAATGCAGCATTGTTATAATAATCAAACAGGAGGGTTAAAATGTCAAAGAAACTTATATTATTGATTCTTTTCATGTCATTCTATTCTATCTTTTGCTTCGCCCAGGAAAATATCACCATTACAACTTACTATCCGTCTCCTTACGGCAGCTACCGTGAACTAAGAGTCCAACGTTTGGCACTTGGAGACAATTACAGTATCACCAATCAGTATTGCTGGGGGGTAGGTTGCGGCACAAACGTAATTGCCGATAATCATGACCTTATTGTTGAAGGAAGCGTTAGCATAGGGCCTGCGCTTACTGCGGCCGGCATAACCCAGTTCACAGGAGTGGGCTTGCAAATTTATGAAAATACTAATAATTCATCTTTAGTCAGGATGATGGGCAACCGTTCAGCTGCATCAGGGTATGCTAATCTGTTGGAGTTTTTTGCTCCCAGCAGCCCAGCCAATGCCAATAGAAAGAATTTTAGCATTGTAAATAAAAATCCGAGTGTCCTGCCCGGGGTAAACAGCCTGCAGGTCATCGCTAATAATGATAGCGGTTCGTTTAATAGCGATATTTTAAGTATTGCGCATGATGCCAATATATGGGTAAATGGAAATGTCGGGATAGGAGTAACGCCTCCTACAGTCCGGCTGCACTTAGTTGGCCCGCCAACAG
>VGKM01000271.1 GCA_016867005.1 Candidatus Omnitrophota bacterium
CTGCGGCAGGAATGTGTTGTTGGAAGGTTTCCTGGAGATGCTGGAAGGAGAGCTTTCTATCCCGGTCAAATTAGGCCGCATTATGAACCCCGAAATTGCCCGGCTCGTTAGTTCAAGCGAAGCAATGAGCGGCCAGAAGTATTTAACTTACCTGGTATGCTTAGGTATGGTATTGGAAGCAAAGGATGAGGAGATCCCGCCTTTTTCTTCTCTGGTTGACCCCAACCTGGGCCCCGTGGCCAAGATAATCGGCAAAGTCAAAGAGGTATATCAGGAATATTTTTAATGAGCGCATAACTTGAAGCACACTTTTCGTTGACCCTGCTTTTTTCCTGTGTATAATATATTAGTTCATTTAATATTATGATTAAGGATAATATACTCCAGGCAAGGGCCCGTATTGCTTCGGTTTGTGCAAAATTGGGATTAAACCCTGATTCCATCACCATTGTTTGCGTAGCTAAAAACCGCACAATTGAAAAGGTAAAGGAAGCAATTGCCTGCGGGCTTTTTAATATCGGGGAGAACAGGGTCCAGGAAGCTCTCTTGAAATATGATCAGCTCTCGGGCGTGAAATGGCACCTGGTCGGGCATTTGCAGACAAATAAAGTAAAAGATGCGGTAAAAATATTTGATCTTATTCATTCGGTAGACAGCCTGCGCCTGGCAGGGGAAATTAATAAACAAGCTGCCAGGATCGGGAAAATTCAGGATATTTTAATCGAAGTAAAAACATCTCCCGAGGCAGCTAAATACGGCGTATTGCCCGAAGAAACAGCAGGATTGGTAGAGGCAATTAAAGGCCTTAAGAACGTTTCTCTTAAGGGCTTAATGACAATTGCGCCGTTACTAGATAATCCGGAAGAAACACGGCCCTATTTTAAGCAACTAAGGCAGTTAAAGGATAAGATTTGCATTGATTTTGGATTTCGAGTTTCGGATTTCGGATTATTATCCATGGGTATGACAGATGATTTTGAAGTAGCAATTGAAGAAGGCGCTAATATTATAAGGATCGGCAGGGGGATTTTCGATAGAATATGAAAAAAACAATCGGTATAATCGGTTTTGGCAATATGGGCTCGGCAATCGCTTTTCAGCTCAGCCAGAATGAATTTAAGGTCTATTCTTTTGATAAAGACAGCTCAAAGATAAATAATTCAGAAGGCGTGGAGTTTACAGGCAGTATTGCCGGTATCATTGACAAATGCGAAATAATAATTTTGGCTGTCAAGCCGCAGGATTTTTCCGCTTGCCTGGAAGAGATCAAACCCTGCCGGCACCTGCAGGATAAGTTATTTATCTCAATCGCCGCAGGGGTCACTACTTCTTTTATAGAGAAAATATTAGGGGTTATAAGGGTTGTCCGGGCAATGCCGAATATGCCGCTTAAGATCAATAGAAGCATGACTTGCCTTGCTAAAGGAAAATATGCCACTGAAGAAGATTTTGATATCTCAGAGGATTTATTTGAATATCTCGGAGAGGTGCTTGGGCTGGATGAGTCAATGATGAACCAGGCAACCGCTATTTCCGGGAGCGGGCCGGGTTGGTATTTTGATGCAATAGAAACACGCCCCGGGGAATATGGCCAGGAGCATGAGCGTTTTGTTAAACAGTTTATCATCGACCTGAAAGAGGCGGCTAAGGCAGTGGGGTTTTCTG
>VGKM01000272.1 GCA_016867005.1 Candidatus Omnitrophota bacterium
TCTTTGCCATAGATTCAAAACAGGGGTCTTCCTGCGGGATATCCATACTAACAATGATCCATTGCCTGCTCCTAAAACTGGCGAATACCGCCTTAATTATAAACCTGCCCGCCTCTTTACGCTCATCAACGGCAAAAAGCATCATCATAGGCGAGGGAAGAATTTTATGCAAAACAGAACAAGTATCTTTAAAGGCGTTATTGCTTACCCTGATATTCAGTTCATCCGGATAATCTTCTGACACCCAAAGTGCGTTGAAATCCGGTAATTTATTTTTTAACTCTGAAATAATATCCAAGCGGCCCATATTAAATCCTTTTTTATAAACAGTACAATCGCCCCTAATGCGCATAACTGAAACAATAAAAATATAAAAGCAAGCTTTCCGCTTAACGGTTCCCCTATCGGCTCCATGCCCTTAGGAAGATTGCCGAAAAGCATCTTTCCGAAATGATAAATGAAGGCCCCGAAAATGACTGCAAGAAAAAATAACAACAAAGCCGCAATCAAATACGTTCCCTTTGTAAAAGCGGCGATTATAATCAGGAGCTCGCTTATAAACAATGAGAATGGTGGAAACCCGGTAAGGGCAAACATTCCCAAAAGCAGCATAAAACCGGTAAATGGCATAACGCTGATCACTCCCCTTATGCCGTTCATGTTGTGTTTCTTATAAACACTTACGATATTCCCCGCCCCAAAAAACATAAGGGATTTAGCTGCCGCATGATTAAAGATATGGAGCAGCGCACCGATGACTGCCCAGGGAGTGCCTAAACCAAAACCGATAGAGATTATCCCGACATGCTCAATACTGCTATAGGCAAGAAGGCGCTTCAGGTCTTTTTGAACCAGGATAAAACCGCATGATATCGCCAGCGAAGCCAATCCCAGGAGGATCATCAAATTTGCGAAATACGCAAACCCTGCTCCCTTGATCACAATGATCCCAAACCTTAAAATGGCATAGATGGCTGTTTTTAACAACACCCCGGACAGAAGCGCGCTGATCGGGGCAACTGCCTGGCTATGGGCATCCGGCAGCCATGTATGCATCGGCGCAAGGCCTGCTTTGGTGCCGTAACCGACCAAAATAAAAATGAATGCGACTTTAAGGATATTTTTATCCATAGCTGCTGCATTAGCCGCCATATCTGACCAATTAAGGCTTTTGGCGCCCCCCAGAAGAGAAAAAGCATAATAAAAAAGAATTGTGCCTAAAAGCGCAAAGATTATACCCACGGAACAAATGATTATATACTTCCACGCAGCTTCAACCGATTCTTTAGAATTATAAAATCCCACCAAAAACGCCGAAATAAGCGTAGTCATTTCAATCGCTACCCAAAGCATGCCTAAGTTATTGACCACGGGGACAAAAAGCATGGAAAAACAAAAGAGGTTAAAAAGAATGTAGTAGGCCCTGGATTTTCTTTCGGATACCGCGTTTTTCTCAATATCTTTCTTAATATAGCCGATAGAATATAAAGCAGAGGCAAAAGCTACCACTGAGATCACAAAAATAAAAAAGGCGCTTAAAATATCAAGGTATATAAAATCCCCGTATAATTTTATGCTCCCTGAGACAGCTGTTATCTTCAGAAGCAGCAAGCTTTCGGACAATACCGCCAGATACCCAATGCTATTAATTATTGAAAAAATT
>VGKM01000273.1 GCA_016867005.1 Candidatus Omnitrophota bacterium
AGAATTTGATTACAGCGAAGAAGCCATTTTAAATACCGATCCCGCTATGATAGGCGACCCTCAGGAAGAATTCGGAATTGTGCATCATTTAAAGACCCGGGTACTGCCTTATTGGCATTTAGATTACCTGCCGCAATTCGGCACCTATATTTATGACCCGCACCTGTCGTATTTTTTTAACTTTTACGCCGTGACCCTTTTCGGGGAAAGTTATGCCTCGCTTAATTTTCTGTCTTTATTATTTATTATTGCCATATTCTTTGTCACATTTAAGATTATTGGCGGAGAGGATGGGAGAAATAAAGTGCTAGCCGGCCTGGCATGCGGTATGTTTATATTTGGATATTTCTGGTTGTCAATGCAATCAATAAGAAGGAATGAAATAGATATTATGTTTTGGCCGGAATATTCTCTGTGGGATTCAATACATCATTTATGGGTTTTTTTGATGCTCACAGTGGTGTTTTTTCTTATAAAAAAGGACCTTTTATTTTCATCCGTTTTCGCTGTCTTGGCTGCATTATGCAGATACGAAAGTATCCCCTATTTATTTATAATGGCATTACTATATAGATCGATTTATTTCCGTAAAAACGCAGAATTTATTAAGAAATTCACAAAAAATTACGCTTTTTTTGCTTTTTTATTTTTGTGTTATTCCTTTTTGATTTGTGTTTTCTCCGGCGGTGCCGGAGAGTATATTACAGGCATGATCAATGATAAATTTCTTGTCAGATTTGAATTTTTACGCAATTATTTCTGCTTTGATTCGGAGAGGGATCTTTTATGGCCGCATTTTAATTTAAGCAACACGCTTCGGTTTGTTCGTGCGGCAATGATAAGTTCTTATTATTTTCTAGCGTATTTTTTTATCATCTCTAGAGATGAAGATACAAATTTCATTTCTATGTTCGGAATGGTTTATTTCCTGTCTATATTACTACAAAGCAATAAGCTTTTGACTTACGGCTTGTTCATTATACCCTTGTGCTGTGTTAATGCCAGGAGATTGATTTATCCGGTTAACAAGGAAAGAACATTTAATCTATGGTTATATATTGCGCTTTGGTTATTAGGGCAATTCGTTTTTTTGCAGAAGGATAAGCTTATATGAAAAAAACAATTTTATATTCAGCACTATTTGTCCCTTTTGTCTATGCCTCAGGGGTATGGCTTTTATCTGTTTTAAGCAAAACAGGTTTCAATGATGTTGTTCTTTATACATATTTTCCTGTATATTATTCTTTGCCTTTGCTTGCTGAGCTTATCAAGATCGTGGTCTTATTGTGCGGGCTTTTATTGATTATTATTTTTCCCGGGGTTCTTTTCGCTCCGGCTTTTATGAAAAATGCTTCCCAATTCGGGCTTACCAGGTTTTTATCGCTTAGCTTTGTTTTAAATATTTTATTATTATTTTTGGGGACCGCATTTATTAAATTATGCGGTATTACGTTAACGCGTTTTTGGTTCATTATAGTTATCTTAGCAGAAACATTATTGGGCGCCGCACTTTTCTTAAAAAACAAAATATTATTCGTTGAGGAACACTCGTTAAGAAAACATAAGGGCACTATCTTCTGTTTGGCCTTGCTTGTTTTGGCCACAGTAATTTTTATATTTTTCTTCCGCGATCCGGTTTTGAGGCCGCTACCCGTAGAATTT
>VGKM01000274.1 GCA_016867005.1 Candidatus Omnitrophota bacterium
TGCTAAACAAAAGAATCATAAGCATTTTCTCTCCTGGGTCCATTCTACATTCGGGCCGGGGATAGCAAGGCATTTCATGGTGCCCTACAATACGAAATTCTGGACGCTGCCGCTTCAAGAATTGAGCTGCGAATGGTTGGATGGGTTTGTGCCTGTACCGTCCATAAAAGAGGTCCTGCGCGGCGGCAACAGGCGTTTTGGGTACAATGCAAAGTTTTGGTATCCCAAAAAAGGAGGCATTAAGCAATTGCCGGATGCTTTGGCCAGGGGCATCAAGAATATTGTAGCCGGCTGCGAGGTAACAGAAATAGATGTTGGTAAAAAACGGATTAAAACCTCGCGGGGGGACAGCGAGGCATTTGACTATTTGATTTATTCCCTGCCGCTGCCTGAGGCGCCCGGCCTTATAAAAAATATGCCTACGCAGATAGCTGCAAACTTTAAAAAATTAAGATGGAACTCCATTTTTGTCCTTAATTTGGGGTTAGATAAGGTAGGCCGCCAGGATACACACTGGATTTATTTCCCCGGCGAAGAAACTTGCTTCTTCCGCATCGGGTTTGCGCACAATTTTTCACCTTACGCTGCTCCTAAAGGAAAAACTTCTTTGTATGCGGAAGTCGCCTATTCTAAAGAAATGCCCCTTGATAAGGATTACGCCGCAGGACAGGTCAAAAAACATCTTTCTGATGCAGGGATCATCAGTAAGGGCAGCAAACTGATAGCCGAAGACAAAAACGATATCTCCTATGGATACCCTATTTATGATTTTTCTTATCGCCTGGCGCGGAAAAAAGCAATCGGCTATCTTGAAGAAAAAGGCATTTTATGCTGCGGCCGTTATGGGTCATGGAAGTATATGTCCATGGAAGATTCTATTTTAGACGGCAAGAGAGTCGCACAGGCAGCCGGCGGATTGATATGACCAGGAAAATAATCGAAGGCGTAATAGGGGTCATTTTATTTGCGGTATTAATTTATGTAGGTAAGGCCAAGATTGAGGCCTATTATTTTAACAAGGGAAATGATTACTATAACCGGCAGCAGTACCAGGAATCCGCCCGCGCCTTTAACGATGCATTAAAAATTAATTTATCTAATGCCGCAACACACTATATGCTGGCGAATGCTTACAGTGAGGGCGGGAGGTTAACAGAGGCGATAGCAGAATATAAATATGCCATTAAATTAGACCCAAATTTTACTATGGTTTATCCAGTGCTGGCCAGTGCTTATTGGAATAAGGGGATGCAGGAAGAGGCGGTTGCAGTATTAAAACAGGCAGGAGAAGCAGGGTTCAATGATGAGGCGGCAAAAAACTTATTACGGGAGTTTTCTTTTGATGTAAGCAGCAACTATTTAGCTAAAGCTGTCGACGCTTTTATGAATAATAACAAAGATGATGCCTTTGCCATTCTAAATAGGGCGTTGGAGGTAAACCCCTCTTTTACCTACGGCTATTACACGCTGGCAGTTTTTTATTACAATGATAATAAATTTGAAGAGGCGGAAAAAGCGCTGAACAATGCAATCATGATTAATAATAAATTCTGGGTTGCATATAAATTATTAGGAGATATTTATTTTCAAAAGCTGCAGTACGAAAAGGCAATCGATAGCTATCAAACGGCGCTGGCCCTGGGGAAAGAAGACGCCGTGAT
>VGKM01000275.1 GCA_016867005.1 Candidatus Omnitrophota bacterium
ACTATTCTTTTATTCATTTATCTCTTTTGCGCTTAAAGAAATTTCCCCTTTTGCCACCTCTTTATCGCCTACTTCTGCCTTTGCCTCCACTATCGCAATAGAAGACAGCATCTTTAAGGGCGCCACGGTGATCTTAAGCTGGTCACCCGGATACACAGGATGTAAAAACCTCATCTTTACATTACCCAGGTAATAAGCCATCTTTTTATTCTTATCAAGGGCCTTTCCTGCGGCAAACAATACAATGGATGCCTGGGCCATGGCCTCAATGATCAAAACACCCGGCATGACCGGTTTGCCGGGAAAATGCCCGTCAAAGAATTTTTCATTTATACTGACGTTCTTTAAAGCCACTACTTTTTCTCCGGCGCTAACCTCAACCACCCTGTCAATCATCAAAAACGGATAGCGCTGAGGAAGCAGTTCTTGGATTTCTTCGATATTAAGCATTGATTTGTTTTCCTTCCAAATATTGCTTTGAAACCATGACAGTATCGTTAAGTGTCCTCATTTCCGCAAGTTTTTCTTCCGGGATGGTAATCTTATACCTTTTCTCAATTGCCGCCATGATCTCCAGCGCCATCATTGAATCAACTCCCAAATCCTCAAAAAATCTTGCGGTAGGCGTAATTTCAGAGGGGTCTTTCTCCAGGACCTCAGCAATTATGCCTTTTATCTCTTCTTCAAAATTTTGCATCTACTCCTCCGTTTTATAATGCCAAAGACATTCCGCCATCCATAATAATTGTCTGCCCCGTGATATATCCTGCCGCATCGCTTAATAAGAACCGCACTGAATTTGCCACGTCTTTTGCATTGCCAAACCTGGCAAGAGGGATCCTTTTCATCAGCTCATTCTTATATTCTTCTTTTAATCCCGAAACCATATCTGTTTCAATAAAGCCCGGCGCAACCGCATTGACCCTTATATTATAAGGCGCAACTTCCCGCGCAAGAGACCTGGTAAAACCGATGATCCCCGCCTTAGAAGAAGCATAATTCGTCTGGCGGCTAAGCCCGATGATCCCGCTTACGGAAGAGACATTCACAATGAGGCCGCTTTTTTGTTTTAAAAAAGTTACAATCACATTGCGCGTCAGATTAAATACCCCGCCTAAATTTGTATCAACCACCTCCAGCCATTCGTCCCTGGACATCATCATCAGAGCCTTATCCTTGGTAATGCCGGCATTATTGACTAAAATATCCAACCCGCCGAAATCAAGCTTAACTTTTTCAATTAATTCTTTTGATTTATCGAAATCACGGACATCAACCTGATAAGATAAACATTTGGCCCCCCGGGATTGCGCTTCTTTCACAAGTATTTGCGCATCAGAAGCGCTTTTTAGATATGTAAAAGCTATGTTTGCGCCTTCTTCCGCAAGCATCATGACTATTTCCCTGCCTATGCCGCGGGTCCCGCCCGTTACTATTGCGCTTTTATCTTTAAAAAGCATCTTAACTCCTGAATTTTGAAACCACCAAGCTTGCATTACAACCGCTTGGCCCGAATGCATTAACCAAAATATTATCCACCTTACGCTTGATTGCCCTCTCTGCCACAAGGTTTATGCAGCAGCCCGGGTCTTTTTCCGAAACATTAATCGTCGGAGGGACAATTTGTTTTTCAATAGCTCCTGCC
>VGKM01000276.1 GCA_016867005.1 Candidatus Omnitrophota bacterium
ATTTATGATGACAGGGAAGATTATAACAAGTCCACGGGTTTTTCCCCCTGGTCGGCGGGTTTTGCCGTTATCCATACCAAAACAATCCATACCTATCCTTATGCCAAAGGTTTTTTCGAGACGATATTGCCGCATGAGATGGGGCATATAGTTTTCAGGGAGTTTATCGGCTTCTCAAACCGGCAAGTGCCTGTATGGCTGGATGAAGGAGTGGCATCTTTTCAGGAAAGAAACAGGCCGGAGAGCGCAAGCCAGATCGTAAGGGCGGCGATCAAGAACGGTACTTATATACCTTTAACTAAGCTTAATTCGATGGACCCGCGCATTATGGCTGACCAGGGAACCGTCAGCCTCTTTTATGCCGAATCAGTAAGCGTAGTTTATTACCTGGTCAAGCAGTTCGGCAAGGATAGCTTTATTGTCTTCTGTCAGCGGCTAAGGGACGGAAAGACCCTTCAGGAATCATTGCGGTCGACTTACAGTATAAAAGATATGGATGAACTCAACAGCAATTTTATTAAATACTTGGGCAATGGACGGTGACAGAATAATGAAAGTGCATTTTATCGGCATAGGCGGTATCGGGATGAGCGGTATTGCCCGGCTTTTTCTTTCAAAGGGGATAAAGGTGAGCGGTTCCGATTTGAAAGAAAACAACCTCACGCAAGAACTTAAAAACCAGGGCGCCAGTATTTATCTCGGGCATGATGCGAAGAATATAGACGGCGCGGATACGGTTGTTTATTCTTCGGCCATCGGAGAAGATAACCCGGAATTCCGGGAAGCAAAAAAAATCGGCAGGCGCCTGATAAAAAGAGCAGAAGCCCTGGCCGAGCTTATGAGTGATAAAACTGTGGTTACCGTAACCGGCAGCCACGGCAAAACCACGACTGCGTCTTTGGTATCATTTCTTTTGATGGAGGCGGGGCTTTGCCCTACCGCAGCCATAGGCGGGATATTAAAAAATATCGACAGGAATTTCTGCAGCGGGAACGGGAATTTCTTTGTTGCAGAAGCCGATGAGTCCGACGGTTCGTTTTTATATTACGCCCCTAAATATTCCATTATTACTAATATTGACCGTGAACACCTGGATTTTTATAAAAGTTTCCAGAATGAATTAGACACCTTCCGCGAATTTATTAATAAGACGGATAAACTCGGATGCCTGTTTTGTTCGAGCGACGATGATAACCTGCGGAAGTTATTGGAAGGATACAAAGGCCAGTATGTGCTTTTTGGCCTTGATGATAAAGCGCATATCTTTGCCAGGGACATCGATTTTAAAGGCCTGTCTTCCGAATTCGACTGTATTTATAACGGCAGGCTTGTGGACAGGTTCAGCCTGGCGATGGGGGGGATGCACAATATTTCAAATGCGCTTTCTGTTATCGCGCTGGGATTAAAACTTAATATAGACATAGAGCACATAAAAAGAGCCCTTATTAATTACAAAGGCGCCGGCCGCAGGCAGGAGGTAAAATTCAGGGGCAAGGATATTATCATTATTGACGATTATGCCCATCATCCGACCGAGATCAAAGCTACGCTTTCTGCGCTTGGCGCATTAGGCGCAAAAAGGATGGTTGCGGTATTCCAGCCTCACCGCTTCAGCCGCACCAAGCTTCTTCTTAAAGAATTTACC
>VGKM01000277.1 GCA_016867005.1 Candidatus Omnitrophota bacterium
CTTCTGGCGATAGCCAGGAGCGCTTCTTTGTCCACTCCTACCCCCTCCGCAGCAGCTATCTTTTCTAGCTGCCCAACTATCTCCATCGCGGAGATCCTTCTAAAGTCCAGACGCTGACAGCGCGAAAGTATCGTAGGGATTACCTTGTTAGGCTGGGTAGTGGCGAAGATAAATTTTACAAACTCTGGCGGCTCTTCCAGCGTCTTAAGCAGGGCATTAAAACCATCGGGGGTTATCTGATGCACCTCATCGATAATATACACCTTATACCTGCCCTGGACAGGGGAAAATTTCACATTCTCCCTGAGTGTTCTTATTTCATCTATCCCGCGATTAGAAGCGCCGTCTATCTCTATGACGTCGAGGCTACAGCCCTTGGTTATCCCTAAACAAGAAGGGCATTTACCACAAGGGGTTACTGTAGGGCCCTCTTTACAATTAAGGGCCTTGGCTAATATCCTGGCTGTAGAGGTCTTACCTACGCCTCTGGGTCCGGCAAAAAGATAGGCGTGGGCAAGCCTATTCTTCTGGAGGGCGCTCTTTAGAGTATTTACAATATGGCTCTGGCCGATAACTTCGTCAAAATTATTTGGCCGCCATTTTAAAGCAAAGACAAGATATGACATATTGGTAACTAGTTATTGGGGTTACTGATACGAAGGTGCCAAAATACATTATTTTGGCACCGCCATGACTTTTCATTAATGAAAAGTCATGGCGGTGTGTTTATAATGCTGTTCGAATTATCTTTAAATAATTTACCGCGCCTTGGGGCGCTGCGTTGTGCCCCGTGCATCAGTCGGCCTTGCTGGGGCAAGGCCTCCTTTGGCGCTCGCTTGGCCGCTCGCTTCTTGCCAATTTTAAGGCGTGTGCGGCTTTGCTGCGGCTTTTGGCTGCCGCCGCCCAGCCAAAAGCCGCAGCGTCCAAATCAATCAGTTTATAAGAACGGTTGGCCGCTTTTGCCGCTACAACACTCTAAAACCCTCACGGACGCGGCAAGCAAAGCCTCTTGCGAACAGTGCTTGAGAACAATCTGCTTGGGGCGGGCGTGGTGCGGGCACGCCCGCCCCTATAATCGAAGCGAAATTTTTTCAAAAATCAGAAGGGGGCAAAAAATAAGTCTTACAAATTTATCATTTCTTCTACGCCAAAAATATTTAACCCAGCAGTTTTCAATTGAGGATTAGTCATTTTTATTTCGCTTATTCTATTATTAATAATTTCCTTTCCTGCAAAAGACGCTAAAAAAATATTCATTTTGTTATTTGAACGGATTTTTATTTCATCTAGAAGATCTAACTGATAATCTTTTATCGCTACTCCTGATTTACATTCAAAGGTCATGCCACTTTCTCTCGAAAAGTTCCAAGCGCTGACATCTACTATTTGCCCTTGACCTCCAGATCGAGATTTTTTGCTTGACCAAGCATCTATCTCAACATAACATTCTCTTTCTAATTTATTATACTGTTTATAATCTAATTTAAGTCTGAAAAAAATATATGCTTCTGGAAAAAGTCCTTTTATTCTTGTGATTTCTCCATGTCTTGCTGACGAAAGTATATTGTCTACACACTGAATGAATAATTTTAAATTAGCATCATCCGGATTTATTTGAATTAATTTATCAATTGAAG
>VGKM01000278.1 GCA_016867005.1 Candidatus Omnitrophota bacterium
AGGATGATACGTTAAAAATCACGGATGATACCAGGATCCGGGCAACGCTTCCCACAATAAAATATATCCTGGAAAAAGGCGCATCTAAGCTTATCCTTATGAGCCATTTAGGCAGGCCTGAAGGAAAAGTAACTGCTAAATACAGCTTAAAGCCGGTGGCAGAGCGCCTGAGCGCCTTATTAGGCGAGCCCGTAAAGTTCCTTAATGATTGTGTCGGTGAAGGGGTTAAAAATGAAATTGCCGTAGCCAAAGAAAGAGTAGTTCTCCTGGAAAACTTAAGGTTCCATGCCGAAGAAGAAGCAAATGATGCGAATTTTGCAAAACAGCTGGCAAGTTTGGCGGAAATCTTCGTTAATGACGCCTTTGGGACTGCCCACAGGGCGCATGCATCTACGGAAGGAGTAACGCATTATTTAAAATCAGCGGCAGGTTTTTTGCTTGAAAAAGAGATAGAGTATCTGGGAAATGCAGTACAGAATCCGAAAAAGCCGTTTATGGTGATCTTAGGCGGAGCTAAGGTCTCCGATAAAATAGGCGTAATTGAGAATTTGCTGCCCAAATGCGAGGTTATTATAATCGGTGGTGGTATGGCTTATACTTTTTTAAAAGCCAAGGGCATACAGATCGGTAATTCAAAGCTGGAAAAGGACAAGCTGGAATTAGCAAAAAGCATTCTTGCTAAGGCAGCTTCCCTGAAGAAAGAGATCGTCTTGCCGATTGATAACCTTGTCGTAGAATCAATTGACGCAAACGCAAAGACAGAGATTGTGGGAGAAAATATCCCTGATGGTAAAATCGCAGTTGATATCGGCCCGAAGACAATAGAGTTGTTCAAATCAAAATTAAGCTCCGCAAAGACGGTTGTATGGAACGGGCCTCTTGGCATTTTTGAAATGGATGCTTTTAGCACCGGCACAAAAGAAATAGCAGATTTTATAGGGACAATCGGAGCGGTTACAATTATCGGCGGAGGAGACACAGCCGCTGCAGTGGCAAAATTCAAAGTTGAAGATAAGATGACCCATATTTCAACCGGAGGCGGCGCAAGCCTTGAATATCTTGAAGGAAAAGTGCTCCCCGGAGTTGCAGCCCTGTCGGAAGGATAAAAATGCGCAGAACGATTATTGCCGGAAACTGGAAAATGTATAAGACGATTAAGGAAGGCGAGGAATTGGTTGTTGCTTTACGCAGGGAATTATTTAGAATTGAAAATATAGATATTGTGGTCTGCCCGCCGTTTACGCTGCTTGCATATTTAGCAGATGCCTTAGAGACCAGCAACATTCAAGTCGGCGCACAGAATATTTATTGGGAGGAAGAAGGCGCTTTTACCGGAGAAATCGCTCCCAAGATGATCAAAGATGCCGGCTGTAAATTTGTGATCATCGGGCATTCCGAACGCAGGCAGTATTTCGACGAAACAAATGAAACAGTAAATAAAAAAATCGTTGCTGCCTTAAAACATGATTTAAGGCCTATTATGTGCGTTGGTGAGACATTGGAGCAAAGGGAAAAGAATCTCACATTTAAAGTGCTTGAAGACCATGTATCAGGCGGGCTTAGGGGTATAGATAAAGACGAGGTTGAGAAGATCGTGATCGCCTATGAGCCTGTTTGGGCTATCGGCACAGGGAAG
>VGKM01000279.1 GCA_016867005.1 Candidatus Omnitrophota bacterium
CTCTATTAATTTAATTTTGAACCCATTGCCGATATCCAAAACAGTATAAGTACCCCACGGCCTGAGTTCTTTGGTATGCGCAAGGTGTTCCCTGCGTTTTAATGACTTAAGCTTTTTAACAACCTCTCTTACGTCCTGTGACCTCTTTTTATCACAAACTAATAATGCATCCGGAGTATCGGCAATGATCAGGTCCTTAATCCCTATGGTAGAAATAAAACGCCTGCTGCGGCTCATAACACAAATCCCAGAACTGCCTAGATTAAATGAATCCGCCTGGATGATATTGCCTGATTTATCTTTAGGGAGCACCTGCTCCAGGGCATCCCAGCTGCCAAGGTCGGTCCAAGAGAAATTTGCAGGGACCAATGCTATTTTCTTAGAATGTTCCATGACGCCATAGTCAACGGATATCGGGCGGATTTTCGCCCAGTCCTTTTCAATCCCGCCTTTTGTGCGGATTGCCATAAGTATTTGATGCAAATGAGGCAGATAAACTTTTAATTCATTTAGGAAAACCGAGGCCTTCCAGACAAAAATCCCGCTGTTCCAGTAATAATTTTTATTTTTTAGGTATTTCTTTGCTCTCTCTATGCCTGGCTTTTCCAAAAACTTTTCTACTTTGTAGCAATCTTGCTGTGAGCTGTGAGCCGTGAGCTGTGAGCTGACTTTAATATAACCGTAACCCGTAGAAGCGAATTTTGGTTTTATGCCGATAGTTACAAGAAAATCACGCTTGGCGCAAGAAACTGCCGCTAAGACATCTTTTCTGAATTTGCCCTCATTTTCGATGAAATGATCTGCCGGCATCACAACCAGCATAGCATCATGGTCGCGCTTATAGATCAATCTTGCGCAAAGGCCTATTGCAGGAGCGGTATTCTTGCCTTCGGGCTCTAAAATGATATTCTCCGCCGGAATACCGAATTTGGTTACCTGTTTTTCTATTTCAAAGTAATATGCCTGGTTTGAAACGATATAGATATTCCCGGCGGCTATAAGGTTCCCCAGGCGCATAATCGTTGATTGAAGAAGGCTCCTGCCTTTAGAAATCTGCATAAACTGTTTTGGCTCCAATTCCCTGCTAAAAGGCCAAAACCTGCTTCCTACCCCCCCTGCCAGAATAATTGCATAAGTCATGATCTAATTCCTACCTTGTTTAATTGTTCAAAAACTTCCTCTACCGATATTTTCCGTAAATCAGCGGCCTCTAAAACAACGTGTCCTTCTCCCCATGGGCCCCAGCGCTTGGCTGTTTTCCCAGGCATATCATTGCGGAATAAAGCTATTACCGGAGTGCCGACACTTGCCGCCAAATGCATTGGCCCGCTATCTGCTGTGACTAAACAGGCACATCTTCTTAAAACCGCTGCCAGTTCCGGTAAATTTGTTTTTCCGGTCAGATCAAGCAGCTTACCGCTAAAATCTTTAAATAGCTTCTTAGACTTTGCTGCTTCATCAGAAGACCCGACAATAACGATGTTTAACTTAAGTTCGGTAATTATGCGTTCAGCTAATTTATAAAAACTCTGCACAGGCCATTTTTTTACATTATCGCTCGTCCATGGATGTATTGCCACAATTGTCTCTGAGCCGTTATCCAGAGAAAACTTATCGG
>VGKM01000280.1 GCA_016867005.1 Candidatus Omnitrophota bacterium
GTTTTTCAAGATCATGGACAATAAGAGCATGTTTACGGATATTGTCCAGGGAGCCCGGGTACTCTCAATAATCCTTGGAACTTTTATCGTGGTCGGCGGCATACTGCCGGCGATTTTTATCAAAGAGCGTTTCGGTGACATGGCGAAAGCTAAAAGAGGAGTCGGGCCCTGGAATATTACCAAGGACTTCTTCAAAGGGTTTGCAGTTGCCTTTAAATGCCGTCCGTTTGTTAAACTTTGCGCAGTAACATTTTTGATCTTTAACGGATTTATGCTGGCCTCTGCATTCTCGGCCTACGTTATTTTCTTTTATGTTTACGGCGGCGATTATTCAAAAGGCGGCACATTGCTTGGCTGGTTCGGTTCTATCAGCTCCGTTTGTACTTTCTGCGTTATTTTCATAGCCACATGGCTTTCTACAAAGATCGGGAAGAAAAATACCTTTTTGATCACCGTTTCCATTTCCATAATTGGTTATGCTTTAAAATGGGTGGGTTATAATCCTGAACATCCATATTTACTGCTGATCGCCTGTCCGTTTATTGCGTTTGGCCTGGGGTCGCTCTTTACATTAGTCAGTTCCATGGTAGCCGATTGTTGTGATTTTGACGAACTCCTTACCGGCACACGCAGAGAAGGCATGTTCGGCGCTATTTACTGGTGGATGGTAAAACTGGGGCTTGCGATTTCATCGCTTCTCTCCGGGATCCTTCTGAATGTGACCGGCTTCAATATTGCGTTGGGCGCCAACCAGACGACCAGCGCTTTATTCTGGATGAGGGTCTGCGATATCGGCATCCCGATTGCGACTTCTTTAATCGCCATTGCCATCATTTTGACTTTTGAAATTTCAGAAGCCAAGGCATGCGATATCCGTGCGCAGGTCGAGCGCCGAAGAGGCGAAAGGCGAAGCGAAGAAAAACGCATAGAGGAAGAAAGGCGCAGAGGAGAAAGACGGAACTAAGGATAATAATGATAAACTCTCAATCAATTTTCGGATTTCGGGTTTTTGCGCTATTGTTATCACTGTTTATATTTGCCTGTCCTTGTTTTGCTCAAGATAGGCCTTCTTCAGGTGAGTTGATCACCAAGGCCTGGGCCGCGCAAGGCAATAATGATATCGAAGCGGTGCTGAAATTTACCCAGGAATGTATTGACCTGTATAAAGACGAGGCAGATAAGCAGCAGGCGTCATTAAAGGCAATGCCGACCGGCCGCAATGAAATTGAGGCGGTGCAGTCGCTTAATGATGTGGCAACAGCTTATTTCATCCGCGCCGAAACATACAGGGCGCAGGGCAACACAGAAGAGGCCAGGAAAAATTTTGATATAGTAAAAAATAAATATAAGTTCGCGCAGGCATGGGACCCGCGCGGGTGGTTCTGGAGTTTAGCAAAAGCAGCAGATGGCCCCGTAGAGCCGCCGCCAGAGAAAAAATACGGCCCGCCGACAAAGGTAGTTTTATATGACCCGGGTAAAGAGGATTTTGTAGATTATCCGAAATACGGAGAGTTCCAGAATATCGGCACCAAGGATTACAAATACATTATTAAAGACCAGGAAGGATTAAGCGCAGCCGTAGGCGAAGGGATTTATCCTAATACGACTTCCATCAGA
>VGKM01000281.1 GCA_016867005.1 Candidatus Omnitrophota bacterium
TTCTTGCCTGGAGATTTATGGATATCGCACATCACGCATTTTAGGCAGCAACGGTTAGTAAGAGAAAAATAAACGTGTTCCGGGGGGATGAGGGGGCGCGACAACAGGCGCCCTGAATAAAAACCCATCAGGTCTTTGAAATTATTCAGCTCTCTTTCGTAATTATGGCTCATTTAAACTTTCTTGCCAATGAGTTTGCCAAACCACGCAAACTTTGGGCAGATTCAAACGAATAACAGCTCTGCATACAAAGGTTCCTGCATTTCTTTGAATGTTCTCTAAGCGCCCTGGCCTCTTTTGAAGACCAGGCCTTCTTTAAAGATACCCGGTCCAGGTCGCCGCAGATGCCATGGCAGGAATAAATCAGCGGCTTGTTCTTTTCATAACATATAAAAACAGTTTTAAACCCTCCGAAACAGACCCAATCTTTTGCATTGAGCCTGCCCTGATAATATTTGACCAGAAGCTCAAGATGCGGCTCTTCAAAAACACTGATGTGCCTGGGTTTAAACTTCCTGATTTTAGCGATCTCTTTTTCAAGAATAGCCAGTGAATCATCCTTTACCCAGAATTCAGGCAGGCTATGGTCAATAAAGTTTGCATTATTTTTCACTAAGGGCTGGAAATTGATCACATCCACCCCTAAATTATCGGCAAATTCTGTTATAGCGGAAAGCTCCCGCACATTCTTTTCCATCACGGTCAAAGCGATACCGACGGAAAAAAACCTGCCCTTGGTTCTTTTTGCTAAGAGCAATTGTATTGCCCGGGTTATTTTATTAAAAGTCCCGCTCCCCCTGAAGAAATCATTGGAATCTTCCAACCCATCCAGGGAAAAATGAATATGGCCTGCTTCTGAGGAGGCAATAGACTCTGCCAGGCCATCATCGATCAATACCCCGTTTGTAGTAATGATGCTGCGCAAATTATTTCGAGCAGCGTATCCGCATAACCTGAAGATATCGCCTCTTAAAAACGGCTCTCCTCCGGTAAAAATAATTTCTTTTATCCCGTATTTTTTGGCCTCATCAATCGCCCTCTCGACCTGGGCCGTAGACAATTCTTCTTCTTCCGGAAGAAGCCCGGCGATATTACACATTTTGCATCTTAAGTTGCACCTGTAAGTAAGCGAAACCTGCATTACCTGAGGGCAGGTCAACGGATGGTTTATTTTTCTCGACAGCCAGAATAGAAGATTCCGCATAGTTTGATCTTGATCAGTTATCCCTCCTGATCCCTCCTTTATAAAGCCCGATACTTTTCGCAAACAGCTTGATAAAAAATGCGCGCCTTTTTCTTACTGCGTGGTTATTGCGTCTTTTATCGATATACCAATTGCCGCAGTTGTCATATTTTATCCCCAGCATCTCAGACTGCTTCTGTAAAATGGAATTTTGCGGTATATAACACATGCTTACATTTACAAATTCATCAATATGCTTTCTATTTTTAAATAGGAAAAGCAGTGTTTTCAGGAAATCGAGCATTGTTTCCGTAGGATAACCCACGATCCATAAAGTATTGGTCTTGATCCCGGCCTCATGGACTCTTTTCAAGGTTATACTGACCTCGTCGGCAAGGGGTTTGCCCATATGCCTTAAAACTCTGCTTGAGCCA
>VGKM01000282.1 GCA_016867005.1 Candidatus Omnitrophota bacterium
TCCTCCCCATCTTAAAGAAAATCGGCTGTAAAATTATTGCTATTACAGGCAACATAAAATCAGAGCTTGCCAAATACAGCGATTGCGTCCTGGATGTATCAGTGAAAAAAGAGGCCTGCCCTTTAGGACTGGCTCCTACGGCATCAACTACCGCGACTTTAGCTATGTCTGATGCATTAGCAGTCTGCCTTTTGGAATTAAAAGGTTTTAAAGAAAAAGATTTTGCTTTTTATCATCCCGGAGGGGCATTAGGCAGGCGCCTCTTGTTAAGAGTAGAAGATATTATGCGTAAAGGAAAGGCCAATCCGATAGTCAATGAAAATAAAAAAGTTTCCGAGGTGCTCTTAAAAATCACCCAATCGCGCGCAGGAAGCGCTTCAGTTATAAATGCAAAAGGAAAGCTGACCGGCATCTTCACTGATGGAGACCTCCGCCGGCACCTTGAACAGGACCCGGATCTATCGGTAAGAAAAGTAAAAGATGTGATGACAAAGCGCCCCAAAGCCGTCTTTCCCGAAATGCTTGCGGCAGAGGCAATGCATATTATACAAGAGAAGAAAATCGATGAATTGCCCGTTGTTGACAGAAAAATGCGTCCTGTAGGGTTATTGGATGTCCAGGATTTGATAAAAGCAGGCCTTGTCTAGTGTCTAATAAATCTGATTATCGGTCTTTAAGCGGGGCTTGATTTTGGCCTTACTTGTGGTAAGATTAATCTTTGTTTTTTATGGAAGAATCTGTCTTAGCAAAAGCTAAAAAAATCAAATTATTGCTCCTGGATGTCGACGGCGTCCTTACCGACGGCAGGATCATTTACGATTCCAAGGGCAGGGATTCTAAATTCTTTGATGTCCGCGATGGCTTAGGAGTGTATTGCCTGAAACGGGCAGGCATTAAGACGATCCTTATCACTGCCAAAGGTTCAAAGGCCATTAAGCCGCGCGCCAAAGACATGCACGTCGAAGAAGTTTTGGCCAATACGTTTCCCAAATCAGTGCATTTGGATAAAATAATGAAGAAATATAAAGTTTCTCTTGAGGAAATCTGTTTTGTCGGAGATGACCTGGTGGATTTATGCATGATGAAACGAGTGGGATTTGCGGTCGCGGTTTTTAACGCCTGTAATGAAATTAAGCGCAGCTCCAGCTATATTACTTTCAGGGAAGGCGGCAGAGGCGCAGTGCGCGAGGTTGCGGAATTAATACTGAAATCCCAGGGGCAATGGGAGAAAATCGTTAAAATTTACGATGTCTAAAATCTTAACAGCGGTTATTGTTTTATACCTGGTTTTTCCGCTTTGCGGAAATGCCGAAGAGCAAAGCGCTGAAAGCGACCAACAGATCAGCGATTTTTCGCTTGCCGGATACGGCGAACAGGGAAAAAAGACCTGGGAATTATCAGGGAAAAGCGCGGATATTTTCGATGAAGTAGTAAAGCTTAAAGACATTACCGGCAATCTTTACGGCAAGGACGAGGATATAAAACTTACCTCAGATAAGGGTGATTTTAATAAAACCGAAGGCAAGATCTTTCTTGAAGATAATGTGGTGATTACTACTACTTCGGGCGCCAAGCTTACAACCGATTCTCTTGAATGGGACAGGAAAAAGCAGTTT
>VGKM01000283.1 GCA_016867005.1 Candidatus Omnitrophota bacterium
AGAATTTGAGGGAGTAGGGGGAAGGGCTTTCCTGCACCTCGAAAACGGGCAGAGCGACGGCATTGAAGACAGTTTAACGCTTTACAGCAACGTTAACCGCGATGCCGATAATGACGTGAACGTCCGGGTGACTGAGGTCTGGTATGAGCAGGAATTATTTAATGATAAGGCGGTAATAAGTTTTGGCAAGCTTGACCCAACTGTCTATTTTGATAACAACGAAGTTGCCAATGACGAGACCACGCAATTTTTAGGCAGGATGTTTAGGAACGCGCCTACTATTGATTTCCCCGATAACACGCTGGGGATACGCCTTGCTTATATGCCTAAGGATTGGATTGAGCTGGGTTACGGTGTTTTTAATGCTAACGGCGGATGGAAGAAAATAAACGATAATCTTTTTAATATGGGGCAGGTGGCTTTTAAAACCAAATTTTTTGATCTTGCGGGGAACTACCGTTTTTATGGCTGGAACAACAACACCTATTATACTAAGTGGCTGGATGCGGAAAAAACAAAGGAGTCGGGTTATGGCTTTGGTTTAAGTTTTGACCAGAAGTTAAACGATGCCCTGACCCTTTTCTGCCGTTATGGCTGGCAGGACCCCAGTGTCTATAGCCCTGATATTTCTACCATAGCAGGCGGCCTGAATTATTCTCTTGAGCAATCATGGAGCATGGGCCTACAGCTTGAAGGTAAGCCATGGGGCAGGGAGAATGATGTATTTGGTTTTGCAGCCGGCCAGGTATTTGCCTCAAGCGATTATAAGAAAGCAGGCGAGCTTCTTGATCCTGCGCGCAGGGCTAAGCCGGAAGGGCATCTTGAGGCGTATTATAAAATATTTGTGAATAAATATTTGTCTTTAAGCCCGGATTTCCAGTATATCTGGAATCCTTTCGGCAAAGATGTTGCTGAAGATACCGCCCCGATATTTGTCGGCGGAATGAGGGCGCAGGTGGATTTTTAAGGTCTAAAGAAAGGAGTAATACATATGCATATGGCTGATGCTTTAATATCTCCTGCTGTGGGCGGCGCAATGTGGGCTGTTACGGCAGGGCTCATTGCTTATAGCGCTAAAAAAGTCAGGGATGAGGCAGATGAGCGCAAGGTTCCGTTAATGGGCGTATTAGGCGCCTTTATTTTTGCTGCGCAGATGATCAATTTCAGCATCCCTGCTACAGGGTCAAGCGGCCACCTGGGCGGGGGGATGATTTTGGCGATTCTTCTGGGGCCTTATGCCGCTTTTCTTGTTATGGCTTCCGTGTTGATTGTCCAGGCGCTTTTTTTTGCTGATGGAGGGCTTCTGGCTTTGGGGTGCAATATAATTAATCTCGGGTTTTTCCCCTGCTTTATTGCCTATCCGTTGATTTACCGTAAGATTGTCAGGGGCAACCCGACACAGTTAAAGATAATGTTTGGTTCTCTGGTTGCAGCAATTATAAGTCTGCAATTGGGGGCTTTTGGGGTAGTTATTAAGACGGTATTCTCCGGGATATCAGAATTGCCGTTTAAAACGTTTCTGTTCTTGATGCAGCCGATCCATTTGGCTATCGGAGTTGTGGAAGGATTAGTCACTGCGGCGGTTGTGGCTTTTGTCTGGAAGGCAAGGCCG
>VGKM01000284.1 GCA_016867005.1 Candidatus Omnitrophota bacterium
TGGATTCGGTGTTTATTTCTACAAAGAAAGCGGGAAAACTTTCCGCAGGTTCTGTGCTTGCCTCCGACGCATTCTTTCCGAAAGAGGATGCGATACAGCTTGCAGCAAAATATAAGATCAAAGCCATTATCCAGCCAGGCGGCTCTATAGCCGACGACCAGATCATTAAAATGGCAGATAAGCACAAAATTGCCATGGTTACGACCGGCATCCGTCATTTCAGGCACTGATGTATGACCTACCCGGAATCAATCAGATATTTAGAGTCGCTTATTAATTACGAAAAAATCCCGGCTTATCCTTATGAGGAATCCTTGAAATTAGAGCGTATCAAGGGTTTTTTGTCTCTGGTGGGCAACCCGCAGGATTCCTTAAAATGTATCCATGTCGCAGGGACAAAAGGCAAGGGTTCTACCTGTGCATTTACCGCCTACATATTAAAAGAGGCAGGATTTAAAGTCGGGCTCTACACATCGCCGCACTTGCTGGATTTCAGGGAAAGGATCCGTATTTTAAGCAGCAGGCAGCAGGCAGCAGGTAGCAGGCAGAAAGATTTTGAGGGGATGATTTCAAAAAGAGGATTGGTTAATCTTGTAGAAAAATTTAAGCCGGCCATTGACAATTATAATAAGGTTTCACGGTACGGCCCGCTTACATTCTTTGAGGTTTATACGGCGATGGCATTTGAGTATTTTAAGAATAAAAAGGCCGACTTCGTGGTCTTGGAAACCGGCCTTGGCGGAAGGCTTGATGCAACGAATGCCGCTTCTGCCATGGTGTGCGCCATTACACCTATCAGTTATGAACATGCAGATAAATTAGGAAAGACCTTAGCAGCAATCGCCGGAGAAAAAGCAGGGATCATAAAAAGCCGAAAGGCGCCTGTGATTTGTGCGCCGCAGGAGAAAGAGGCATTAGAAGTTATTAGAAAACAATGCGCAGGTTCTAAAGCCGTGCTTTCCGGAGTAAACAGAAATATGTTGAGGCGGTTTAAAACAAGGCTTTTAGGCGCACATCAACAGATTAACGCCAATGTTGCCGCAAAAATAATTTCAGCCGTGCCTTTTAACGGGGTAAAAATAAGCCAAGGCCAGATCAAAAAAGGGATTTATAATACTTTTTGGCCGGGAAGATGCGAGATCATTTCAAAGAAGCCGTTTATTATTTTGGATGGCGCGCAAAATGCCGCTTCAGCCAAAGCATTGAAGCAGTCCATTAAAGAAAATTTCAAATATAAAAAGTTGATTCTGGTCTTGGGTATTTCCGGAGACAAAGATATACCGGGGATTTGCCGTGAATTGCGCGAAATATCCGATATGGTCTTTCTTACTAAGGCCGATAATCCCCGGGCATGCGAACCGCAAGATTTAGCAAGGTATTTTCAAGTTAAGGCACTTAGAAAAACTAAAAGCGTCAAAGAGGCGTTGATTTTAGCGAAAAAACATGCCGGAGAAGAAGATCTAATTTTAGTGGCCGGCTCTTTATTTGTCGCAGGAGAAGCACGGAAATGGCTCAGGCATATTTAAACGATACAATTGCCGCAGTTTCTACCGGGGTGGGAAGCGCAGGTATCGGCATAGTCCGCATAAGCGGTAAAG
>VGKM01000285.1 GCA_016867005.1 Candidatus Omnitrophota bacterium
CTCATAAATTCCTGAGTTAATATTGTCAATCTTTCTATAAGTTCCAGGACGGTTCCCTCATTTTTGCTGCTGCCGCTATCCTGCGCCTGCCTGTATAAAAGGTAAGCTACCTGGTCTAGATGGACAGAGGCGTCTTCCATGAATATTACAAAACTATCCTTCTCAACGTCGTATAATTGCCTGCCGGAAATGCGGCCCTTAAGGAAATTAATGTATTCTCTTTCAACTCCGGTATAATCCCCTGTTTTAGCCATCAGGCCGATAACGCTTAACTGGGTAGTCAAAGGCAGAAGGCCGCCAATATCTTTTACTTGGAGCGCACTGAAAGAATTTAGCGCACTGCGGTATTGTTCCAGCGCTTTTTCATGCTCTCCCAAAAATTCATACATGTTTCCCAGCTTGATAATTTGCCGGCTAAGGTTATCATAAGTGCCCGGAGTGATACTCTGGGCCATAACTTCTTTTAACTTTCTCTTTAAATGCTGCTCGAATTTTCTGGCTACAACGGCGATCAACTTCTCAGTGGATGGATTATTTTCTACGCAATCCAACAGACGTTCTTCTAATTCTTTCATTAAGCCAAACGGGTCATTGTCCTTTGCTTGTTTATGAGCAATGGCAATAAGCTCTTCTAGCCCTGCAGTTGTCCGGCACTTGTCTTCGTTTTCCGGGCTGCTTAGGAAATTAAGCTCGTAGAGGTCGTGATTAAAGACGGTTGCCAGCATAAGGATGTCTTTTTCGGAATTGATATCAATCTCATCCAGCAATCTTTTCGGCAAGTAAATAATCCTGCGGCTTAATCCCAGGTGGGTTAACTGATAATAAGGTTTCTTGTCCTTTGCCTTTCCTGCGAGCAGGAGCCTCATAGGTAAATCAACCTCAATAATGGTGATATCCTCCTGTGATTGGTTGTCCAGCCTGTCTAATGCCTTGAATACTTTTTCTGCATTAGGGCCGTCATCATAAGGCAATATCTCTTCATGAGGCAGCATTTCATAAAATTTGCCTGCTTTTATTATAAATTTCGGGAAGGCGGCGATTATTGAGTCCACCTGCATATGCCTGAACAACACCCCTTCGCCGAATGAAGCATTTGTGCCGGGATTAAAATTTCCATTCTTGAACAACTCAAGCAGTCCTTCCGGCCCCTTTATTTGAGAAAGATATATATTATTACCTACATCTTGCGACAGCTGATCTTTTGATTTTTCGCCCAAGTATACGGCTCTTACCCCTTTAACCGCCAACATCGCATAATCATTCTGGCTGTCGCCGCCAACCACAATTCTTTCTAATGGTATCTGCTCGCCCGTCTCTTTAGCTATTATTCCAATAAGCTTATTTAACGCCTGCCCTTTATCCATAGGCGTAATATCTATTGCCGAATTTGAAGCTGCCACTTTATAGCCTATTTCCCCGAGCGGCTCGCTAAGTTTCTGCACAGCCTCTGCCATATGGTGCCGCAAGGATTCATCCCAGAAACGCACAACTACGCTTCCGTATTTCTCAAGCCCGATTTCTATTGATTTTCCTTTAGGGTATTCCGCTAAATCATCTGCGGGCCTGATGCGCGTGCTTATCCC
>VGKM01000286.1 GCA_016867005.1 Candidatus Omnitrophota bacterium
CTGAACAATGCAATCAGGATTAATAATAAATTCTGGGTTGCATATAAATTATTAGGAGATATTTATTTTCAAAAGCTGCAGTACGAAAAGGCAATCGATAGCTATCAAACGGCGCTGGCCCTGGGGAAAGAAGACGCCGTGATTTATAACGATATCGGTTTGGCGTTGATCCAGTTGGAGCGTTATCGGGAGGCAACTACATATCTGGAAAAAGCATTTAGCCGCGATCCGGGTAACGTGAATATCCATTACAGCCTTGCAAGCGCTTATAGAGACGCCGGTTTATCTAGTAAGGCCCTGGCGGAATATACAGCTATAGCAAGTTATAACAGCACATACCCTTATTTATTCAACGACATCGGAGAAATATACCGGAATAAAGGGGAAAGAGTTGCTTCCCTAGAAGCATTTAACAGGGAATTAGTGCATGCGAATGAAAGGCTGCGCAGTGATCCTGATAATCCGGTGTTCCTTGATAGTTTGGCCGGCGCCCTTAATGGGTTAGGAAAATACGGGGAGGCAAAAGTTATTATAGAAAAAGCCATTAAACTAAATCCGCGGTTCAGGCAGGCATATCTGACTTTGGCCAGGATTTATGAAGATTCCGGGAATAAAAAGGAAGCGCTCGATACTTTAAACAAGGCAAAGTCGTTTTCCGGGAAGGCAGGATTTATCGACCGTGATATTTACAGGTTGCGCAAGGAAACAGAAAAAGCGCAGGACAACTATTATTTGCCTATCCATACAATTTATTTAAAGAATGGGCGCAGGATAGACGGCAGCATTACAGAGCAGGATAGCGAAAAGGTGATAATAATGGTTACATTAAAAAACTCAAGCGGGCAGCTTGTTTTGTATAAAAACGCCATTGACCGTATATGTGCTTACGGGGAATAACATGCGCTCTGCTTAGGGAAAATATACTCGATGATAAAAGCTATATTTTTAAATAGAAGCCGCATTGCGGGGATGGTTATGAAGGATTTGAAACTTCGTTATGCAAGGCCGTCATTGGGGGTTCTTTGGGCATTTTTATCCCCGATTTTCATCGCAACAGTATTTTTTATTGTTTTTTCTGTTATTCTCAAAGTCAGCATTCGGGAGGCGCCTTATATGCTTTATCTTATGAGCGCGGTATTTACCTGGCGTTTTTTTCAGGAATCCCTCACACAGTCCGTCACCAGCCTAGTAGATAATAAGTACATCATAAAGGAATCCAGGTTCCCCCACTATATTATTCCTTTATCGATAACCATTGCTAATTTTATCAATTGTCTGCCTTCCCTTGTGTTATTGGCTGTACTTACTTTTTTGAAGACACAATATTTGTCGTGGCCCATTATATTTTTACCTGCAGTTTTATTATTACATTTTACTGTCACTGCAAGCTTGGCATCGATATCGGCTATTCTTTACGTAAAATTCCGCGATATAAAAAATTTGTTGGAAGTAATGCTCACTGCCCTGTTTTATCTAACGCCGGTATTTTATTCGGTCGCTTATGTGAAAGAAAGTTTCTCAGCGGGTATATTTAACCTATATATGCTCAATCCTTTTGTGGGCATACTGGATCTTTATAGGG
>VGKM01000287.1 GCA_016867005.1 Candidatus Omnitrophota bacterium
TGGGCGCTTCCCATAGTCCCGGTAGCGGTTTTCTTTGAGAACAATTACTCCCATATCCTCGCATCGGTTTTATTTATCGCCTGGAATTTCATCTATAATATCAATAACCAAACAACCAACTATTTATATCCGGTTATAATCTTTCTGGTAATGCTTACGACTGCCAGGAATTTGACCGTAAGCCGTAGGATAAATATCATTGGCCTTGTCATCGCCGCAATTTTTTGCTGTTTTAATAAAGCAAATACGCTGGCGCTCTTTATCAGTACAGGGCTTTTGGCATTCTATTTTTTTCAA
Source organism: Candidatus Omnitrophota bacterium (assembly GCA_016867005.1). Taxonomy (GTDB): domain Bacteria; phylum Omnitrophota; class Gorgyraeia; order Gygaellales; family Profunditerraquicolaceae; genus VGKM01. The sequence goes on from VGKM01000287.1 coordinate 298, forward strand.
AAAGAAGAGAGGTCTTATATCTATTCCGCAACACTATCTTTCCTGTTGTGGGCAATTACATTTTTTACCGCCTACCCAAAGCATGTGAATATCTATTTTATTTTTCCCATCGGATTCATTGTGTACCTGATTTATAAAGATGAGCTGAGAGAGGGGCTGGTTATTGCCTTAATCGCGGTTATTGTCTGGCTGAATTTGATTATTGCCTCGGCCTCCGGTATCTTTGGCTACAAATTTAATTTTCTCGGATTTCTTTGTTTGCAGGCGCTTTTAGGCAGCGTTATTTATATTGTGGGCATTATTTCTAAAGATAAAGGTTATAAATTTACCGGAATTTACAAAACATGCGGTTACCTGCTTAGTTTCATCGCATTTTATTTGTTGTCTTTCCAGGGTATACTTGAAATCCCTTATTCCGGCTCAAACGCGGTTTACTTTTTTGCTTCATTTTTTCTTGCCGCTATAATTTTATTATTGCCTTCAGGGCAGTTCCAGAGCGGTTATTTTGCCGCTAAACAAGGCCGCCTGGAATTGGCTGCTTTGTTATCCGTGCTTTTGGTAAGTATGGTTGTGTTGCTGATTCCGCAGTCATTGGCATTAAATTTAATGGCAACTAACGCCATCCTTGTAATTTTTGCGATAATTAATATTTTGATGGGCATGGAGATTAGACGCCCGGGAGTTTTCAGTTTGGGGACGGTTGTTTTCGTAATTTTTATCATTACCCGCTTTATTGACGTCGGTTGGAAGCTGAAGGAAAAATCGCTCTTTTTTATCGTCGGCGGGATGGTGATTCTGTCAATGGGGATATTCTTTGAGAAACAGAGAAAGAAGCTTTTTGAAAGGATGAAGCAGGGTGAGTAAAAAAATAATATTTATCTTTATAAGTTTTTCCTGGATAATCATAGCTGCGGGCATGGTTTTTATGAAGCAATATACCATGAATACAGGCAGGGTCGTGCTCCTGGAAACAGTCCCTGTTGACCCGAGAGATTTTTTGCGGGGAGATTATGTGGTGTTGAATTATAAGATCAGCTCAATTGATTTGAAATCGGTTCAAAGCGAAAAAGAATATTATGGCTGGGATGAAAAAGTATATGTTAAGTTAGCCCCGCGGAACGGATTTTGGGAAGCAGTAGCAGTCCAAACAAGGAAATGTTTATCTAAGGACGATGTCTGTATAAAAGGAAAGGTTAAGTATTCCCGTAAGGGGAAAGCCGATATAGTTTACGGGCTTGAGAGTTATTTTGTCCCGGAAGGAGAGGGTAAGATAATAGAAGAAA
>VGKM01000288.1 GCA_016867005.1 Candidatus Omnitrophota bacterium
GATTTTAGCCGGGTTGGGCTCTTTTAAGGTGCGGGTTGCGGCTTCCACTGAGTCAGCCAAAAGGACGATCGCCGTTTCTTTGGAATTAGGTTTTGGCCCGGCGTATCTGAATTCTTCCTCTTCTACGTCATCATGGTTTTCCGATTCTTCAAGGGCCCTTCGATAAAAATAATAAACAAGGCTTGAGCCGTGGTGCTGCCTGATGAAGTCAATAAGGCGCGGAGAAAACTTATATTTTTTAGCCAGGTCTTCCCCTTCCTTAACATGGTTCATGATAACAAGCTTGCTCATCGCAGGCGTTAGATTTTCGTGCTTGGTGTATTCGCTCCCCTGGTTTTCGCTGAAATAATCGGGTTTTGTGAGTTTTCCGATGTCATGGTAATACGCCCCGATTCTTGCGAGTAAAGCGTTTGCGCCGACTGCCTTACAGGCGGCATCGGATAGATTACCTACAATCAAGCTGTGGTGGTAGGTGCCGAGTGCTTCCATTACCATGCGCTGCAGGAGAGGGTTATGAAAATCAGCAAGCTCCAGCAAGCTGATGTTGGTGACAGTATTGAACAGGTATTCAAAAATCGGCAATATCCCGACGACAATTATGCTGCAGACAATACCGTTAATAACAAGTATTAAATAGCTGTAGGCAAACTGTGTCTTAAACTGGTGGATAAAAAACAACGTGAGCGCCTGTATCAGGCCGATAGCCACCCCTGTATGGATTATCTGCATGCGCCTGCGCACGTCTTTGACCATCAGGCAGGAAATAATGCCGCTTATCAGAAATAATACCGCCAATAAATGGTTATTACCCGCAATTGAGCCGATTACGACTGCCGATGCCAGTGTGAGCAACAGCGAGATTTCCAGGTTGTCAAAAAGAATGATACAGAGCATAGGAATAAGTGAAAACGGGATATAAAGGACCGGCAGGCCTTTCTTTATGATCATATAGCTTACTGCAAAGATAATTACAAACATGAATGATAAATTCAGGAGATTGTATGTTTTTTGTTTTATGTCAGGATAGGAATATTTTGTGTACAGGACAAGGCAAACAAGGAACAGCGGGATAGATAGGTTGATCCCAAGGATTAAGCTGGTGGTAAATGTAAGCGCTACCCCCAGAAGGAATTTGATCTTACTAAGTACGGACTGTTTTATCATATGCCTCGATTATTTTTTGCACCAATGCGTGCCTTACAACGTCTTCGCCGGTAAGATAAATAAATTTTATGCCCTCGATATCCTTAAGGAGGTCCTGCGCCTGCATAAGGCCGATTGGCTTTGCGCCGGGGAGGTCGCTTTGCGTGATGTCCCCGGTAATCACGGCTTTTGATTCAAAACCCAGGCGCGTCAAAAACATTTTCATCTGTTCTGCGGTGCAATTTTGCGCCTCATCAAGGATTATAAAGGCATCATTAAGCGTCCTCCCCCTCATGTATGCCAGGGGAGCTACTTCCACAATGCCGTTTTCCAGGTATTTTTCAATGCGTTCGGCGTCCATCATATCATAAATAGCATCATATAGCGGCCTTAGGTACGGAGAGATCTTTTCCTGGAGGTCT
>VGKM01000289.1 GCA_016867005.1 Candidatus Omnitrophota bacterium
CGAAGCAAAGGCACCCACAACATTTCTTTTCCCCCGCGGAGATCGGATATTGCCTGCCTATCCTGGAAGAAATTGGTTGTCAGGTGTCATTTTTTGATTTGAGGGTAGACCGGCTGAGCCCAGACGAAGTAATAAATATGCTTAGCAAAGAGCCGCCGGATGTACTCCTCATGAAGCCGGCCCCAAGCACAAAAGATGCTATTATAAAAATTGCCGCCTCTTTAAAGGACAGGATTCGTTTTATCTATTGCTATGGACCGACAGCTACGCTTTGGCCGGAGCAATTCCTTTACTCGGGAAGCCATATAACCGGTTGCTTAATAAACGAAATTGAAAATACGGTTTTAGATTTAGCACGGCATATCAAAGAAGGCGCGGATATCGGTTCTCTTTTAGGAACGGCATATTTTCGCAAGGAGGACAATTCCGTTTATCGCCATGAAAGGGAATTAATCGTCGATCTTGATTCTTTGCCTTTGCCCAGGCACGATATATTTTCCGACCGCCGGTATTCACTTGGGTATCCTGTAAGGATTTATAAGAAAATGAAGGTGGCACATATTCTTTCCAGCCGGGGCTGTCCAGAGGCTTGCTCCTTTTGTTCTGTGCTCAGAAGGAGTTCTTACGGCAAGGCGTTTCGCTGCCGCTCAGCAGCGAATATCATAGAGGAATTAAAGAAGGTTGTTTCTCTCGGTTTTAATACAGTTTATTTTATGGATGATAATTTTGCCTATGACAGGCATAGAGTCGTTGATATTTGCGCCGGGATAATTAAAGAAGGATTAAACCGTAAAATCAAATGGGTAGCGCAGTGCAGCGTCAAGTCATTAGATGAGGAGACGATTAAAATAATGGAGGCAGCCGGTTGTTCTACCGTATGCATGGGGATTGAAAGCGCAAATAAGAAAACACTAGAGGTGCTTTCAAAATCCATGGACCAGAAGGAAGTTTTTGATACGGTGGCTAAGCTTAAAAAGGCAAAAGTTATGATTGTCGCCTTCTTTATTATCGGCAGCCCATCTGAAACTATTGCCGATATCCGTAAGTCAATTAAATTTTGTAAGAAGATCAATCCGGACATGCTACAAGTCCATTATTGCAGTGTATATCCCGATACAAAGCTTTTTAACGCAAATTCTTTGATAAAATTCAGCGCTCCGTATGAATGCGACCCTATTTCTAATCCCAGCCAGATTAATTCCCGGACGCTAAAGAGGCTATACAATCATTTTTACAGGAGTTATTATCTTGACCATATAACTATTTTTAATTTCTTTAAGAAACAGTTTATTTTCTATCTTATTAATTGGAGAGGAAAAATTTCCTTTTGTTTTAAAAGCATCGCTTATATTACGGGAATAAAATGAACAGTGTTTTGATAAAGTTTAACAGAAATTTAAGGCGTTTCCTGCCCACGGTATTGGATAACAGCATGGCATTGTTCTTGCGCAGGAGAGCGCGCAGGGGGCCGTTATTTGTCAGTTGGGATATTAACGATAAATGCAATGCCAAATGCGTTATGTGTTCGCGTTGGCACCA
>VGKM01000290.1 GCA_016867005.1 Candidatus Omnitrophota bacterium
CTTCTTGTAGCAATTGGCTTAACTGCGTTGGCGCTCTGGGGTTGGCAGCATAGCCCGGTATTGGAACAGGTGTGGGGCGCAGTATTCTTAGCCGCAGCTCCGCCTTTACTCGCATACCCTAAGGATGCAGGCCAGAGACAGGCACTTACCGATTTGACTAATAAACTTAATATGGAGTTTGGGGAGTATAGCTATGATAGCGTGGCAGCTTTAGCGAGAGAAATCAAACAGCAATTTAACGCTACGATAAGGGGTTACTTGGGAATAAATTGCGCTAATCTCGGGGTAAAATTACTAGATTTACAGGATTCGCGGGCTTTTCTTCAAGAATTAATATCAAGAATGCATAGGGATTTACAGGAAACCTTACGCGGGCTAAAAGGCCTTAAGAGAGAATTTAAACAGCTTAGCGACGATAGTTGGTTTGAGATTAGGACAATAATTGACATGGAGAAAATAAGCGAATGCCGTATTGGCGAATTGCCAATAAGAAATCTTTCGTTGAAAGATCTTTTATATGGCGTACTTGTAGAACGCCAAGATGCATTGTTGTTAATTGAATTGCTAGAGAAACTGAATGCGCGCGGGGAAAATGAGCTTGATTCATTTATTGTCCAGCTGGATAGTTCAATAGGAAAAATAGCCAGGTTATGCCAGTGGGATTTTGTAAATAGGTTCCCCGGAGCAGATGCAATAAATTTATTCAGGGGATGCAGTTCTAAGGAAGCTGAACTCTATCTTGAATCCAATGCTTTAGAAGTAAAAGATAAGTTCTTTAGCCATTTGTTGCCCTATGCTTGTGATCATGCCGGAGAAGAAGGTGCTGTATTGTATGTCAAGTCCCCTGTAACTTCAATTAATTACACGTCATGGGTTTTTCATCTGGGAGAAGAATTCTATGAGCCAGAAATACCTGTTAGCGGACCTATTGCAATATTAGAGATATATTTTATGGATAGCAAATATGATAAAGCTGCTTTTGAGACCTTAAGAGCTATGTATGAAAAAGAATCAGCGAATATGCCTGCTGTTCTTTTAGCGCGAACCGTGGCTGACTTACAAACAGCCAGGAGCGCAACTAATGGAAAAAGAGAGGGTGGAATCTTCCCGAGTTCCGTTGATTACTTGCGAGAATCAGGTTTTATGGGCGCGGCAGATCCTTCTTTAAAAGGTATGTTTGGAAAAATATTTTTTGCCGATGGAAGCATAATAGAAGGAAAAAACACTGCCAAATCATCATCGCTTTCTTATCAAATATCAGCCAAGCCTGCCTTATCGGAAGAAATAATAAGATTCCGGCAATTTGTAGAATTGTTGCAGAAAGAAGCAGGCAAATGGGAAGAAAATTGGGATACCTTAATTAAAGCATCTATGGAACAAAAAGAAAATGCTTATAACTGCCTTTTAAAACAGCTTCAGAGGGTGAATAGAGTTATGGATACCTGTTTCAGGATGGGCGGTTTGACAAGGGCTGAAGAAATTGCCCTGTTCCATCCATTAAAGGGTTACCACA